>JACCZH010000017.1 GCA_013696045.1 Chloroflexia bacterium | reverse complement strand
CCGGTTGTTTTCTTTGAAAAGCACGTTGTAGTTGCGGTTGGAATTGAACGGCGGGTCGAGATAGATGAGGTCCACCGACGCGTCCGGGATATACGTCCGCAGAATCTCCAGGTTGTCGCCCCAGTAGAGGTCGCCCATACGTGTGTTGGCCTTCCGGGTATCGCAAGTGGTCCCTGGTTGCTTATGATCGCCGCAATGGCGGCGTGACGCAAGCCCCGGCCTAGAAACGCGGCAACGTCAGCCGTACACACAACCCCGATGGCTGCCCGTGCTCGGCCCAGACGGTTCCGCCGTGGGCTTCAACGATTTGACGGACGACGTAGAGCCCCAGCCCAGTTCCACGAACGCCCAGCGAGGAGGCGGCTGGAGCGCGATACTGACGGTCGAACAGATGTCCCAGCTCGTCGTCGTTGACACCGCCGCCACAATCACAAACGCTTATGGACACTCTGGCCTCGCCGCTGCACGTGATCTCGGCAAGCTGCACGGTAATCGGGCCTGATTCCGCCGGCGCGTATTTGACGGCGTTGTCCAGAAGGTTGCGGATAACCCGACCTAAACGGCTCTCGTCCGCCTGGATGACCAATTCTGACGGACTTTCCACAACAAATTCATGCTCAGAGGCGATCACGCGCAATTCGCTCACCGCACCGTCGACGATGCCGACCAGGTCGGTGGGCCCTGTATCCAGGGTAAAGCTGCCCGTGTCGATACTCGCGGTGTCCAGCAAGGCATCGCTCAGCAAAATAGCGTCGCGGGCGCTTAAGAGCATCGTCTCTGCAATTTCGGTGAGATTCTGTGTTGAATCGCCGCGTTTCACTCTGGATACCAGTAATTGGGCCCACCCATACATAATGGTCAACGGCTGGCGGAGATCGTGTGACGCAACGGCGACGAAGTCTTCCAGGTTCCTCACTGCAGCCTCTTGCCGCAGCCTCCGTTCCTCAGACTCCATCTCGTACGCTATCAACCCCGACAGGAGCTCGAAAATTGCAACGTCGTCGTCGCTCAACTCATGAGGAAGCGGATCCAGGGCGCATAGTGTTCCGAAATAGGTCCCATCCCTGCGGTGGAGCGGCACCGCGATATAGCTCTCTATGCCATGGAAGAGAAGGCCAGGATGATTGGAGAATCTGGGATCTTCGCTCGCCTTTTTGATAAGAAGGGGCGCGACCGCGCCGCCAACGACACTTCAGTAGGTTGACTGCAACTCCAGCTGGTCGCCCGGTTGCAGCCCAAAGCCTGCTTCATCGAGCACCGCCCGCGCCGTCCATGAATCGGACGTGACCTCGGCGACGAGCGCGATGCGCATGCCGGTCGAGCGAGCCAGAACTTTCAAGATGGATTGAACAGCATCGATGCGGTCGACGAATGCAGAGTCAAGGTTCTGTTGCGAGGAGCGAACTTGTTCCGCGTTGGGCATAAATAGGACTCCTGCGATTCCGTGCCGCGATGGGTCGTTTTCCGGCTAGTTGAACACGAGCGGATTGCTCCTGCATAGACACCGGGTCGGGCTACCGCTAAATCTAACATGGCAGCGAGACGGAGCTACCATGGCTCATCTTAGAGTCCGTCCTAGCGGCACAGATCAATGCGAGGAATACGGCACGGCAACGTTTCAAAAGGATGTATGATGTTCGCCGAGCAGAGACGCTGTCGGGAAAGGTTCGTATCGTTTGCACATCCGGCGACGACTGGACGACGGCGAGAGTCCGGCGCCGCTAACAACGGCGGTTTCGGAACCGCTGCCTGCCGAGCCAACGGGGCCGGTGGTGTCACCATCCATGCTGGGACGCACCTTCGCCGCGCTGGCGCTGCCACGTTTCCGCAACCTGTGGCTGGGGATGCTGTTCTCGATGGGCGCGATGCAGATGGAAATCGTGGCGCGCTCCTGGCTGGCCTACAAACTCTCAGGCTCGGCGTTCACCCTGGGGTTGGTCGCGCTGGCGAGGAGCATGCCGCAGATCATTCTGTCACCGCTGGCCGGCGTCGCGGCTGACCGTTTTGACCGCAAGAAGCTTCTCATTGCCTCACAGCTCGTGATGCTCGTGCTCAGCTTCGCGACCGCCATTCTGGTCCAGCTCGGGGTCATCCAGGTCTGGCACCTCTTCGCCCTGGGACTGGCGCAGGGACTGGCGTTCCCGTTCACCATGCCGACGCGCACCGCGTTCATGTCAGACCTCGTCGAGCGCAAGAACATGGCCAACGCGCTGGCGCTTGACTCGACCGGCCGCAACCTTAACCTGATAGTTGCGCCGTCCATCGCCGGTATACTGCTGGCCTTCAGCCCGATGCTGGCGTTCTATGTCAGCGCTATTCTGTATGGCTTCGCGGTGCTCACGCTCTTCAGGCTACCCTCCGGCAGCCGTGGCGGGGCGGGACAGA
>JACCZH010000104.1 GCA_013696045.1 Chloroflexia bacterium | reverse complement strand
GACAATGCCGTCGAGGACAGAATCCTTTGGAATCGCTTACCTCGAAGGCTGGGCAAATAGAAAGCCGGTTTTGGCCGCGATTGCCGGTGCAGTGCCCGAACTGGTGCGGGAAAATGAAAACGGTATTCTTGTCGAGTTTGGAGCTGTTGCCGAGATCGCGAGCGGTATTTTACACCTGCTGTCATCGCCGGCTACGGCCGAGAAATTGGGCGACGCAGGTTATGCTCTCACAACGTCCTGCTACACGTGGCCCATGGTTTTAAAGCGAGTGCGCACTGCGTATTCCAGAGCTTTAGGTTTTGAGTTACCGGAGATTACCTACCATGACTGAGCGAGACACCGCGGTAGTTAATCAGGCACGACGGTTGCGCCTGGCTATTCTCAATCGTCATGGATATGAATCGGATGCACGAGTGCCCGACGGTGGAGGAGCTAACGCCATCGAAGACGCGGCCCGGCTTGCGACGGTTACAGCGCATTGGGGCATTGTTTCAGAGCTGCCGATACTTGGCGGGATTGTTGTCATCGCAAAACGCGGAATGCGCATCGCGTTGCGATGGTATATCAACCCTATCGTCGAACAGCAGAACGCATTCAATGACGCGGTAGTTCGCTCACTATACGAGTTGCAAGCGGAAAACGACCGCTTACGCGCGTCGATTGCCGCGCAGGAACCGCCAGGTAACGTCGAATGAACGTGCTGGTGCTGCATTCCCAGGTGCCTTTCGTTCGCGGGGGCGCCGAGGTGCTTGTGGAGGGTCTGGTGCACGCGCTGTCGGTTCGCGGACATACCGTTGATACTGTTGCTTTACCGTTAAGTTGGAACCCGACCGAGGGTTTGCTTACCACGGCGTTGAACTGGCGGTTATTAGACGTTTCTTCCTTCAACGGAAGAGGTGTTGATTGTGTCATTTGCACGAAGTACCCCACCTGGGCGGTTCAACACCCAAACAAGGCGCTGTGGCTCATTCACCAGCATCGTCAAGCATATGATCTCTATGGCACGCCGCTAAGCGAGTTCACTCCGGATAAAGCATCCAGGGCAGTGCGGGAACGCGTGATCGAGATTGACCGCCGGGGAATCCAGGAATGCGCGCGCCGGTTCTCCATCAGCAACAACGTGCGCGACCGGCTCAAGAAGTATTCAGGAATTGATGCCAAGGCTCTCTACCCGCCAGTTCCACGTGATGGATTGAAACCGGATTCCTACGAACCGTTCGTGTTGAGCGTTTCCCGGATAGATGGCGCGAAACGAGTTGATCGATTGGTGCGGGCCTGGGAGCATGTCACATCCGATCTGAAACTCGTCATCGTGGGTGACGGGCCGGACATCGACAAACTCAGATCGACGGTGAGGACGCGAGGATTGACGTCGCGGATAGAAATCCTTGGCCGGGTGGATGATGATCACCTGCGCGGTCTCTTCAACCACTGCCGGGCCGTATACTACGCGCCGGTCGACGAGGACTACGGCTACGCAGCAGTGGAGGCACTCACCGCGGGGAAACCCGTTATTACCGCGCCAGACAGTGGCGGAGTTCTGGAATTCGTGTCGCACGAGCACTTCGGACTAGTCACGTCGCTAGACCCTCGTCCCTTAGCTGCAACCGTCGACCGTCTATCAGACGAATCTTTTGCTCGCGTCTTAGGGATTGATGGACCAACGGCAACCAGGAACATGACATGGGACACTGTTGTGAAATCGCTGCTCGGCGCCTGACATGTCGAAAGATCTTGAGCGCCTTCTTTGGGTATCGCCGCTTCCGCCGATCGCTTCGGGTATCTCACAATACAGCCGGGATTTCCTTCGCGTGGTAGACGGAGGGTGGCCGCTTGCGGTTCTCCCGGAGCCGGGCTCGCGCCCGGCGCACTGGAAGACGATCTCCACGGTTACCGGCGAGACTATGGCACGCCGGATGATGCCAATCTACAACATCGGTAACAGTGGTTTTCACCCCTATGCATTTCGCATGGCGCTTCAACAACCGGGTATTCTTGTCCTCCATGATGTGGTCCTTCACCATGCGCGCCTGGCCGATTTCGTGCAACGGGGCAGAGGGCGGGATTATGTGCGACTAATGAACCACCGTTACGGGTCTGATGGCGAGCATGTGGCCAAAGAAATCCTGCGTGGCGCTTCTCTGGACCTCAGCGAGTTTCCGCTGGCGGAGGATTATCTGGAAGCGTCCAGCTTGACGGTAGTCCACAGCGGCCACGCACGCGAGCGCGTATACGGGCTGAGTCCATCGTCCAACGTTCACGTTGTCCCGATGGGCGTTCCCTTGCCGTTTCTTGTCGACAGGAATGACGCCCGTCGCCATCTGAAGCTGCCCGAGAACGCGTTCATCATCACTTCCATCACCCACGTCAATCCGATGAAGCGGTTGCATATCGTTCTGAGAGCGCTCCGACGGGTTGTTGAACGGATACCGGAGGCACTGCTGGTTGTGGCCGGCTCGGTCTCACCGGGTATGAATCTCGAACGACAGGTGGCACTTCTAGGACTCGAGCGCCATGTGCGGATTGTCGGTTACCTCTCTGATGACGATTCTCGCATCCTTGCGAGGGCCGGGGATATTTCGGTCAATCTGCGTTATCCGAGCGCGGGGGAAACGTCAGCGAGCCTGCTGCGGTTGCTTGGATCAGCCCGTCCTGTAATTGTAAGCGCGCATGGACCATCATTAGAATTGCCTGAGGACGTCGCATTGCGGGTGCCCGTCGACCGATTTGAAGAAGAGACGTTGACTGAAATGCTGGTTTGGCTCGCTGACGACGCCACCGCTCGGCAAGAGCTTGGTGAGGCGGCACGGTGTTTTGTTAAGCGGAGCCACTCGATGGACGCAGCCGTGAATGGCTATCGCGCCGCAGTGTCGGCGGCCTTCGGTATCGATCTCCCGGCACTGACAGAAGATCCAGCGGTTGAACCCGAACCTGTAGTGCGGTGGGATGCACCCGTCAAGGAGCCGCTGGCTCCCCTCGACCCTACGGAAGATTCGGTTGCGGAGGCGCTGTTCACTCTCGGTTTGGCAAATCATGATGTTACTATCGAAACGGTGTCTAAAGCGCTTATCGAACTTGGTTTGGACCACCAGGGAAGGAAACTGAACGTGGCAACGAGCGACAAGCGCGCGATCGATCCCGAGTTATTGGCAGTTCTAGCTTGCCCGGTGTGCAAAACGCCCGTGCGGCTGGACGGCAACGAGTTGGCGTGCGACACCTGTGGCAGGCGATATGGAATCGAGGATGGCATCCCGATTATGCTTGTGGAAGATGCTTCGATTTAGAACGTTCGTTCGCCTTTCTTGTATACTCGTCGCAAGCACAGCGTCATGACGATCAACGCGCGAGAGGCTCCATGACAGATCG
>JACCZH010000500.1 GCA_013696045.1 Chloroflexia bacterium | reverse complement strand
GAGGAATCGCGTGCATGATGCGTTGTTGCGGGCGACGGAGATGTTGGAAATGGTCGCAGGGACGAGATAGCAAGGAGAATTTGTGACACACCAACGACCGTTCCGCTTCGGCGTTCAAGTCGCTCAGGCGAGTTCGGGGCAGGAATGGCAGGAGACAGCGCGTAAGGTCGAAGCGAATGGCTATGATAGGTTGCTGCTCCCGGACCACATCGTTGGTGGCCAGCTTGCGTTTGGGCCGGCGTTGATGCTGGCGGCCGCTGCGACGACAACGCTGCGTGTCGGCACGCTGACGCTTGACAACGATTTCAGGCATCCGGCGCTGGTGGCGTCTGAGGCAGCAACGCTGGATTTCCTCTCGGACGGACGCTTTGAGCTGGGCATCGGCGCGGGTTGGATGCTGGAGGACTACGAGAAGTCTGGCATTCCATTCGATCCGCCCGGCGTGCGGGTGAAGCGCTTTGAGGAGAGCGTTGGGATTATCAAGAGGTTGTTGAGCGGAGAGGTTGTGGACTTTGACGGTGACTATTACAAGATCACGGACCTGGAGGGCTTCCCGAAGCCGGTCCAGCAACCACGTCCGCCAATCCTCTTCGGCGCAGGCGGCAAGCGTATGCTCAAATTCGCGGCGCGTGAAGCGGACATCGTGGGGCTTGCTCCGCCGGCGGCGCCGCAGGGTGGAATCGAACTGAAAATTGACGCGGCGTCAGTTGAGAACCAGGTAGAGTATCTTCGCGAACAGGCTGGAGAACGCGCCGGGGCGCTGGAGATCCAGATGTTGAACCAATATTTGGCGTTCACCGACGACCCCCAGTCCACAGCACAAGATCTGAGCGAGCGCTGGGAGCTTCCGGCGGGGACGGTTCTGGAGTCGCCGCACATCATCATCGGCACGGTTGATTCTGTGGTTGAGAAGCTGATCGCGGAACGGGAGCGCTTTGGCATCTCGTACGTTGTGGTGCGCGGGCCGGCGATGGAGGATTTCGCGCCGGTGGTGGCGCGGTTGAGCGGGTCGTAGAGGTCGATATTTGGGATGAAGGGGACAACAAGCATGCAGAACTTGAAGGACGCAGCCGCAAAACACCTTGACACCGTCACTGAGCGCACGATGCGCATTTGTGAGGTTCCGTCACCGACCGGTCTGGAGCATCATCGAGCGCAGTTTGTGGCGTCGTTGTTCCAGGAGCTTGGTTACGAGCCGGAAATCGACGACATCAACAACGTCTACGTCCGGCGCGGGAACAAGGGCGGCAAGGCGGTCATGCTCCTGGCGCACATCGACACCGTGTTCCCGGCCGGCACCGAGATCACTGTGCGCCGCGATGACGAGTGGCTCTATGGGCCGGGCATCGGTGACAATGCATCGAACGTGGCCAGCATGATCACCACGCTACAGATTCTGGACGAGCTTGGAATCGAAACAGATTCTGACATTATCGCTGTCGCCAATGTTGGAGAGGAAGGTCTGGGTAACCTGCGGGGTGCGCGCCAGGCAGTCGAGCGTTTCCAGGATGAGCTGGGTGCGGTTGTCGTTCTCGATGGACGCATCGGACGGGTGACGACGAGTGCCGTTGGCTCGGTGCGCTGGCGAGTCACGGTCAACGGGCCGGGTGGGCACTCCTACGGCGCGTTCGGACTGCCGAGCGCGATCCACGGCCTTTGCCGCATCGGCGCGGCCATCGCCGATCTCAAGGTTCCGGAACAGCCGAAGACCACCTTCAACGTGGGCGTCATCGAGGGCGGCACGACGGTCAACAGTATCGCCGCAAGCGCGAACGCCATCGTCGACATGCGTTCCGAGAGCGCGCAGGAGTTGGAAAAGCTCGTCGCCCAGGTGCGCGACATTGTTGACACCAGGGCGGGCGAAGGACTCGAAACCGAGATCGAGCTGCTAGGAGAGCGTCCTGCGGGGCAACAGCAGGAAACCGATCCGCTTATCGTCAAGGCTGCCGAAGGTTTGCGCTGGGTGGGCTACGACCCTACCTTCGAGGCCTCGAGCACCGACATGAACATCCCGATCAGCTTTGGAATCCCGGCGGTCTGTGTGGGTGTCTCCGAGGGCGAGCGCGGCCACACCGTTCATGAGTCCATCCGCATCGCCCCGTTCGAGCAAGGGCTGGCGCTGGCGGTGCGTCTCTCGATTGATGCGACGGACTGGGTTGCGAAAGGCTAACAGAGACGCTTGCCTGATGCGCGGCTGAACGTAGCGTAATGTGATTGTGCGGTCCTGGGCCTGACCGGAAACGGTTGGTGCTTCATTCGATCGATGGGGTGGACGCCTTGATGCAGCATGTGCATAGATCAGACACGACAAAAGGTCCCCCACCGCTACACGTCCAGCTGCTCGGTGGCTTTCAGGTCACGGTTGGTGACCGCATCGTTCCAGACGCTGCCTGGCGCACCCAGAAGGCGCGCGGCCTGGTCAAGCTCCTGTGCCTGGCGCCCAACCATCAGCTCCACCGCGAACAGGTGCTCGATCTCCTCTGGCCGGAGCTTGAGACCGAGGCAGCAGCCGCTAACCTGCGCTCGACGGTCCATGCTGTCCGCCGCGCGCTCGAACCAGGCCGTGCTAACACATCCCGGCCATGTCTTCAGCTGCGCCGGGATGTGTTAGCACTGGATGCGGAGGGCGGCCTGGAGATCGATGTCGAGACCTTCAACATCGCAGCAGAGGACGCATTTAATCATCACACGTCCGCCAACTACCGGGCAGCGATCAGTCTCTATACGGGCGATCTCTTGCTGGAAGATCGCTACGAGGATTGGGCCGTCGCTCCGCGTGAATCGTTAAAGGAAACCTGGATCCGGCTTCTGATGTCACTGGCCGAACTCTATGAGGCGCGGGGGGAGTACGCCTCTGGCATTAGCTCGCTGGAGCGTGTCATAGCCGTCGAGGTCACTCACGAGGATGCGTATGCGGGACTGATGCGCTTGTATGCACTCTCTGGCCGTCCAGGTCGGGCCCTGCGCCAGTATGAGCGGCTAAAAGATGGCTTGGCGGGAGAACTGGATGTCGAACCTTCTGTAACAACACGGCGCTTGCAGGCCGAGATCGCAGCCGGACGCTTCCCGGCGGAGGGTAGCGTTACCCAGCCACCGACGCCGGTTTCACACCAGCGGGCGACAGCACAACACAATCTCCCAGCGCCGTTGACGAGCTTTATTGGAAGGCGCGATGAGCTCGATAGCCTGGGCAAACTCCTGCAGACATCACGACTGACCACCCTGACTGGCGTCGGTGGATCGGGCAAATCACGACTCGCGCTGGAGCTTGCCCGCGAGCGCGCTGAGACCTACCCCGATGGCGTGCGGTTGGCGGAGCTGGCCGCACTATCCGATCCGGCACTGGTGACTGTCACCGTGGCCGCGGCGGTCGGGGCTCGCGAGCATCCAGAGCACTCGCCCCTCGATATGCTCGTTGAAGCGCTACAGAACCGCGAACTCCTATTGGTGCTCGACAACTGCGAGCACCTGATTGAAGCCTGCGCCAATCTGGCTCATGCCCTGCTGGAAGCGTGCCCACAGCTACACATCGTTGCCACGAGCCGCGAGGCGCTGCATGTACCGGGAGAAGTCAACTGGCGTGTTCCGCCACTCTCGCTCCCGCCGTCGCACACGGGCGCGCAGCCTGGCGAAACAGATGACCCTGAGCAACTGCTGGAGAACGAAGCTATTGCACTCTTTGTGGACCGGGTGCGCTGGGTTCGGCCCGGATTCGTCCTCACCACCAGCAACGCTCCTTTCGTGTCGCAGATCTGCCGTCGTCTGGATGGATTACCTCTAGCGCTGGAGCTGGCGGCAGCACGTGCTTCGGTGCTAGCACCCGAGCAACTGGCCGCGAGACTGGATGACGCGCTGCGGCTGCTCTCGGACGGTAGCCGCACTGCGTCACACCGGCAGCACACCCTGCGGGCCACGCTCGACTGGAGCTTCGCCTTGCTCGATCGGCCGGAGCAGGTGTTGCTCCGCAGACTCGCGGTCTTTTCCGGAGGCTGGACACTGGACGCAATCGAATCCGTGTGCGCGTGGCACAGAGACGAGCCCGGCGATGCGCCCAGTATCGATGAAACTGATGTGCTTCCGCTGCTGGCCCAGCTTGTTGATAAATCCCTCGTGCAGGTCGAAGAAACCGATCCTGGCGACGCGGGGTTCGCCGGTGTGCGCTACCGGCTCCTGGAAACGGTCCGGCAGTATGCAACCGAGCAACTCGTCAACAGCGCTGAAGCAGACAAGTTCAGGAAGCGGCACTCATGCTTCTTCGCTGAGCTGGCCGAACAGTCTGATGACGGATTGAAGGGTGCGCAGCAGGTCCAGTGGCTCGAGCGCATGAGTGCCGACCACGACAATGTGCGCGCGGCGCTTGTCTGGGCGTTTGAAGGGGACGCGGAGCTCGGAGCTCGCCTGGCGTCGGCCATGTGGAGGTTCTGGTACACGCGCGACCACCGGAGCGAGGGGCGGGAATGGCTGGCGCGAGCCCTGGCGCTGGCTCACTCCTTTCCACTGCATCTGCGAGCGGCAATTCTACGCTCGGCCGGCGCGCTTGCATGGTCTCAGGGTGACTACGAAGAAGCCCGGACAATGGCCGAAGAGTCTGTTGCTCTCTACCGCGATCTGGACAATACCGAGGGCCTTCTCCA
>JACCZH010000482.1 GCA_013696045.1 Chloroflexia bacterium | reverse complement strand
GCCCTCGCGTGACAGGTCATCATCGCCGGCCGCGTTTCCGATGTTCTCCTTGACGTTCCCCTTGATTTCGTCGAGCTTGCCTTTGGTCTTGTCGTCGCGTCCGCTCATGGCGTCGTGTCCTTTAACCCTACAGTCGTCCACATACGCCTAGAATACGACGAACTCAGAAGCCATACGTATGACCGGGCGACACCTCCCACCAACCCGCCCCCGAGCCCCGACATACCATTGGCGTTTCTCCCTGTCCAGATACAGGGAGAAGGACGTCATCTAGGCCGACCATCAATGCTCAAAATCGATCCTGAGCCTCGTATTAGCTCGAGGAGCGCTGTAGCAGGGCATCCAAGTACTCGCAACGTGTTGGAAGACGTGGGTTCGTTCTACTATCTGGCATACGCTGCGTATCACGCGGAGTTTGAAGGTACGGAGCTCGCCTGGGCGATCGCATCGTTTGTGGTGATCCTGTCGATTGTCGTTCACGGCGTCACGGCCGGGCCAATTATGCAGGAGCTTGATCGGCACCGCCCGCGAACGATGCGCGATCAACACGAGACGCCAACACAGGTGTCGGCCGCAGGCGAGTAGAATCCCGAGCCAGATGAGAGATATCACTTCCATGCCGGACGCGCACTCAGCGGTACCGCAGCCTGCTACCGCGAGACCTGGACGTTGTGAGCCTTTTCTCGGTTTCCCTCAAACTCTAGGAACACGTTGGTCCACTCCTCGTTCACGATGCCGGATATGCTGCTGGAATAGCGGGAACGCGGAACCCGACGAAGCCGATGAAACTCGGCAACGAGCGCAGGCGGCCGAGCAGCAGGGCCGCCAGTGTGGCGGCTCCAATGAGTGCGAGTCCAAACGGCGTTGGCATGGCAACCCCGAGGAAACCACGTAACGTTGGAACGGTGAGCGTCGCGACGAGCAGGCCGGTCGATCCCGCAACAGCGCCAAGAACCGAACGGCTGAGCCCTTCTTCGGACCAACCGACATCAAGGGTCTGAGCAAGCTGAGTCGTCACGATACTCGCGAAGGCGACCGTCTGGGCGAGCGGCAACCCGCCGCTGCCCACCGCGACCATATAAGCGGCCAGTGTTGGTACGCCGGTGGCGGCCGCACGGCGCAGAATATCCGCGCGCAGGGGCGCGTCGAGTGCCGAGGTTCCTTCACGTGCGAGCCCGGCGAGGTTGTGATGCCCGGGCTGCTGCAGGGCGACGGCCAGAGCAGGCAGGACATCAGTGATCAGATTGACCGTCAGAATCTGCCGACTCGTGAGGGGGGAGGCAAGACCAAGGATGCTCGCTCCGACCTGCAGGCCAAGCTCACCGAGATTGCCACCCAGCAGTAGGCCGAGGGCGCGACGAATGTTGCGCCAGAAGCTGCGCCCCTCGACAAACGTCTCCACCAGCGTCGAGAAGTTATCGTCGGACAGGACGACATCCGCCGCCTGGCGGGCAACTTCCGTCCCGCCACGTCCCATTGCCACGCCAACATCGGCAAGGCGCAAAGCTGGCGCGTCGTTGATGCCATCACCTGTCATCGCAACAGTATGCCCCAGACGTTGAAGCCCTTCGATGATCCGTACTTTATCAAGGGGCGTGGCGCGGGCGATAATTGTTGCCTCAGCCAAGCGACGGTCCAGCTCAGCGCTGTCGAGTTCAGCGATCTCGCCTCCGGTGAGGATTTGCTGATCGCCACTCGGAAGGCCGGCATCGCGGGCGATAGCCCGAGCCGTGGCAGGGTGATCGCCAGTGAGCATGATGACCCGCACACCAGCCTCATGACAGCGACGCACGGCCACGGGAACCTCTGGCCTGAGTGGATCGCTGATGCCCACGAAACCGAGCGCGACCAGTTCCTGCGGATCATCTGAGGGCGTGTCTGAGCGCCCTTCGGCTACCATCAACACGCGCAGACCGCGCTCGGAGAGGCGCCGGGCGCGAGCCAGCAACGCGGAGCACCCGCGCTCATCCAACGCAACCTCACTGCCATCTCGAATGATGCGATCACAACGCGGGACCAGGACTTCCGCGGCCCCCTCGACACAGAGGCGGCCCTGAACGACCGCTGCGTGGAAGGATCTCGTCGAGTCGAACGCCAACTGGCCGCTACGTTCCGCTCGCACATCGTCTCCGAGGCCGGCTTGCTCCGCGCCCTCGGAGACGGCGATATCGGTCCTATCCGCGCCGGCATCGAGGGCATCCGGGTGTGGACCGGCAAGAGCGGCAGTCAGGAGTACGTGACGTAAGCTGGCGGGTAGTGTCCGGGAGGGAGTCGATTCCTGGTCGATGTCAGCCACCAGACTCAGTCTGAGGCGTCCCTCGGTCAGTGTCCCGGTTTTGTCGGTGCAGGCAACGTCCACCCGCCCAAGCGCCTCGACAGCGGCTAGTCGATGCACAAGCGCCTGGTGCACTGCCAGCCGGCGCGCAACCGCCGCCTCGCCGATCTTCGCGAGGAGTGGAAGTCCTTCCGGGACGGCTGCGATCGCGATGCTCGCCCCGATGGCCAACTGCTGCAGCATGGCCGCGCCGCGGAGCGTTCCCGAGATGGCGACGATCGCGCCTCCCGCCGCCGCGATCGGCAGGAATTGACGGAGCATCAGACTCAGTCTCGTGGACAGCGGACTCTGCTGGGTGTCATCCACACTGAGCGCGGCGGCCGTCGCGCCCAAGCGTGTGTCGCGACCGACAGCCACAATGACGGCGGTTCCGGCGCCGGCCGTCACGTCACTCCCTTCGAGAACGACCCGGCTGGCAGCGGTGCTTCCGTCGGGTGCTTTCGGAACTGGGAATGACTCTCCGGTGAGGGCAGCCTCGTCGACTTCAAGCCCCTGGCTCGAGAGCAGGCGGGCGTCCGCGGCCATCCGATCTCCAGGCACGAGCTGGATCACGTCGCCCGGCACGAGATCGTCCGCTGACAGGCTCACGCTTTGACCATCGCGCAAGACATGCGACGTGACGGTTGCCATCTTTTCCAGCGCCTCGGCTGCCCGGTCTGCCTGAGACTCCTGCCAGGCCCCAGCGGCGGCATTAGCCACGATCATCGCGCTAATCATGGCGACGTCGGCCGGGGCCCCCAGGATGAGCGAGAGCCCGGCGCCGGCAGCAAGAATGCCGGTAAGCGGGGAACGCAGTTGTGCGAGAACCGCGCTCACAATCCTGCTGCGGGGTGCTACCGGCGCGATGATCCGGCGACGCTCGATCGCCTGGGCGCTCGTGAGCCCTGCCTCCGTCGTGTCGAGCGCGCGCAGGACGTTCGCAATGCTGCGCTGTCCCCACCGCTCCGGATGCGGATCTTCGATCCGTGTCGCGAGATCCCGTCGCCGCTCTCCACCCCGCGTTCGCGCCCATCCGGCCGCCATTGCGCCTAGCGCCGCAATCTGCATCACTAATGATGCCGACTCGATCCCCGGCCTGGCGCGGAAGCCCCAGACAGCGCCGATCCCATTGGCCACAACAGAGAGCGTTGTCGAGTCACGCACGGCCGCATCTCGCCGTGCTCCAGCCTCGATGATCGACGCCACGGCGCCCAGATCGGATGCCAGCAGATCGGCGCGGGCTGGGAATTGGCTGCTCCCGACCGTTATCCCGATGGCCAGGTCGCTTGTCGCGAACGCCTCCCCCGCTCGCGCACTGTCCGAGACAAACGCGACGAGCGCTCCTTGCGTCTGTCGCGCTCGAATATGCTCCACTGCATCGTCATGGACGAGGAGCGGCGCCCAGGCTCGACGAGAGATCGCGGCGCTGGCGATTGGATCGCCACTCGCAAGCACGCCGATCTCAACCCCGTGACGCTGACATGCCTGCACGAGTTCCGCAACATCCGAGGCCAGGCGCGGCCGCAGCGCGATGATCCCGAGTGGTTCCTCGACCTGTTCGCTGCGGAGGATCAATGGATAGTCGCCGCGCCTGTGCAGGCGGTTGATCGCTGGCACAACGGTGTCGTCAGCATATCCGAGCGAATATTGGATTCCCTCCACCGACGCCGTCGCGACGACGCCATCGAAGGAGCCGTCTGAAGCCGAAAGAGCGCCTGCCACCGGAAAGACATTTCCCCACGGTACACCAGAGGCGACGGAGATTCCGGCCGCGCGCGCGAGCAGCTCGGAGGCATCATGGGAGTCGGTTAGTGGCAGGACAGCGCTGATCTCGAACCCATGGGTCAATAGCCGCGGGCCATCAAGCAGAAGAAGGTCGGGCAGGCGAATAATCCTGTTGGGACGAGTGCCGACGACCGTCACACCAGCTCGAAGAGCCCGTGCTGACGCACTACTGCCGGCAAACTCCGCGCCGATCAGGGCAGGCCGGCGATTAACCAGGAGCAGGGAAGAGAAGGTATGCGCGAATGAGCGTGTCGTCAGAGCCGTCAGCGCCGCGTAGGCGAGCGACAACATGCCGGAAACATGCACGTACCGATCGTAGACTGACGCGGCAACGCTGATTGGCCGAGCGTCTGGCGTGAACGGCTCGTCGCTCTGTAGCTGCAGCAGGAATGGTCCGCCCTGCAGCGGCGCGCCGGCAGGAATGGTCAGACCCGGTGCGGCTGCCATCGGCAGTCCGTCATGCCCGATCGCGGTGCCCGTCCCTTCCAGAATAGTTGCAGTGAGAGGAACCCGCTCTCCTGCCTCAAGCTGTACCCGTCCTCCTGGTCGTGCAGGAACGCTATGCTTGAGGCTCTCTTCGTACGCGCGCCATGCTGTCCGCCGTGCGCGAGCCTCGGTGTACAGGCGCAGCGCCTCCAGGCCGGCCAAGGCAAGGCCAAGCGGACTGCGAGCCAGTGTGAGATTGACAATGCGGGTAGCGCTGAATAGTAGTTCGGCGACATCTGCTCCCAGCACGTCGTGCAGGCTGTTGCGGATGGCAGGGAAACTATCGGCAATGCTGAGCGCACCGGCCACCATGGCCGGACCGGTTGTGCCGGTTGGCTTCGATGGGCCGGCGATCAACCGCTCCGCCGCGAGCAGTGCGAGCCCAATAGCAGCTCCAGCCGCCTGGGTCGCCCACTGCATCGATAAGCCCGGATCGAGCGGGCGTGCAGGCCTGGCCTCACCTGCCAGCGCCGACAGCTCGAGTTCGGCCACGTCGCTAACCAGGTCGTCCAGTGCGACCTCATCGCGTCGGTATTCCACAAGCACACGGCCGGTCAGGACATTGGCGCTGGCCCGCAGCACCCCCGGTTGGCCCTCAAGGCGCTCTACGACGCGTTGTGCCAGACCTGGATCGCGATCCAGTCCGCGTACCCCGATACGTGCCCGGCCAGCTGTGCCCCGCTGTTCATGTTGCAAGGGTGGAGGGTCTAGTTGATTGTCACGTCCGCCAGTTGTGCCAGGCTCCAGCGTCCGCACCGCCGCGAGGATGATCATGTCGTTGGTGACGTGCGGATCGAAGTGGATCAGGACATTCTTCGTCAGGAGATTGGCCTGGGCGCCACGCACGCCCGTCAGGCGGCGAATCTGTGTCTCAATACCACGCTGTTCCAGACCCAACCGATCTGGCAAACGGACACGCACACGGCCTGGGATCGCATGAACGAGCTGTGGTTCTGCTATCAAAGATAGCCCCATTCCCCATTGTTATTCCCGGATTCCTCCCGGCAGCGGGAATCGCCTCGCCGGTTACGCTGCCGACTCCATGACGGTAGGCGTTACTTCATAAGATCGTTAGATCGTTGAGACGCAAAACGAGACACTCTGCCGCGTCCCATGATCGGGCTGTCCCCGGTGTGCTGGGAGATGGAGTGCAACGTAGCTCAACTTATGGCTTGCCCTGATTCCGTTGATGTTCCTCGTGAATACTCTGAGCTTCTGCCCAGATGTCCTCGACTGCCTCACGGGCGCGCGCAGCAAGCCGAAGGAGGTACAGGCCGGCAACGGACGATAGCGGTCCGATGCGCTGTTCTAGCCGGTCCAGCAACTCTTCGGCGCGCTCCGTTGGCGGCCGATCTGGCTGCTCGTCTTGTGGAGTGCTCATGCGGATCCACCTTCGGCCGGCTTGCTGGCCTCCATGCCGGTAGCATCCGTTGTGTCCTGTGTGCCAGCATCCAGACCGGCTGTGGCGGTCGCCGCCTTCGTATCACGGACGGCCGCAGAAATAGCGTCGCTAATGGTAAGCACCCCGGCAAGTCCATAGACCGCGCCGCGCCGCGCCACTTTGCGTGCCCGTGGTGAGAGGGCTGCCGCGGTCGCCGCAACAGCAACCATGACCTCGGATTCCATATAATCTTTCAGTGCCAATGTGCGCCTCCACTCCTACGCGATATATCTCCGATTCGCTCATCGGATCCAAGCAAGTATCCGACCACGACCACCCGGTCCCTGACCGGCCAGGTCCTTGAGTCCTGACGCTCCTCCAGTCTAACCACTGCTCGCGTGCCGCCAGATCAGATTAGTATGCATCGGGGGCTCTCACAATCGTGTCATCGTGATTGAAGACCGGATGATCATCGTGGCCGAGCATCGGGTAGCCGAGGATCAAGTCCAGGCGCTCTCCGAACTCCTCCGAGATATGGTGCTCCAGCCGCTCAGCCTCATTATGCGCTTTGTCCCAGGGACACCCAAGGTGCTCCGTCAGGTAGAGCTCGATCAGGCGATGATGGCGTATGACCTCACGGGCTACCCGTTCGCCTGCCTCGGTCAGCTCCACTCCATGATACGGCGCGTGGCGCAAAAGGCCGTGCTCGTCCAGGCGCTTGACCATCTGTGTAACGGAGGGGGCAGTGATGCCAAGGCGGACAGCTAACTCCTGTGTGGTGGCCAGCCCGCCTTCCTCGATTATGAGATGCGCCTCCTTCAGGTAATCCTCCATGGAGGGGCTGATACTGGAGCGGAGTAGAACGCTGCGCATCATTGGTCTTGCCCTTTCTTCTGTCAGGCCGCGACAACCAGTGCTGTTGCGTACATGATGGCGATACCAGCGGTAATGCCCCCCATCGTCGACCAGTCAAGCGCTGGTTTGTCGCGTCGCTCCGCTCCACGGACGATGATCCGCCCCACCTCAACGATAACCTGCGCGATCGCGCCGATGCCGATGGCCAGGAACACCGTCGCCCACAGCGGTGAGAATACGAAGGCGCCGATCCAGACACCGAGGATGGCCGGTCCGCCGGCCAATAACGCCAACCAGACGAAGTTGCTTAACGCTGGTCGCTCATGCACGATCGGCGCGGCGATGCCAACGCCTTCGGTCACATTGTGCAACGTAAAGCCGAGGATGAGGAAGACGCCGAGTGCGACCTCCCCGAGTGCGAACGCGGTACCAATGGCCAGGCCCTCGCCGAGGTTGTGCAGGCCGATACCGAGTGCTATTCGATATGCGAGACCAAGTCCGTGTGGGGGCTGATCAGGCTTGCGACTGGAGATGGTCATCAGGAGCAGGAACGTCAACAAGGCGACGATAGGCACGAGGAGTGGGCCCTCAAACGCATGTGGCACCGCAAGTGCAGTCTCTTGCGCTTCCCCGAACATGTCGACAGCGAGGAAGACGAGCAGCCCAATCGTTAACGCAAGGATGAAATGCATGCCCGTATCTCCGAGACGACGCATGAATGGATACCAGAGGAGGCCAAGGGCGACCGGGATCACGCCGACGTAGAAGCCGATCAGCGCGAAGCGGGCGAACGTTCCGCTGTCGGTCTTGGGTGATTCCAGCGCGACCGGCACCTCGGCGTCGAAGACGACGCCGGTCCCCGAGACCAGAGCAATGGCGTGAGCCTCGCCTTCAACCCACGGATATGGGATGGTGATGGTGGTCGATTCCAAACGACCGAGCGTACGATCACCGTCGATCTCGTGCGACCAGTAGGCGTCGTCAACCAGCACCTGGGCAATCGTGATCGGGTCCGGGCCGTCGTTTACCACATCGAGCACGATGCGGCCAGGCTCCGGGAGTGTTACCCGCTGCACGTTGAGCTCCTCAATTGGCGGGGTAGTTCGGTCGCCGAGCCCGGCGTCAGTGATAACGATGAGAGCGAGGACACCGGCCAGTAGCACCAACGGCAACAGGCCGAGCGCGATCCAGCGCGGCGTCCATGCCGACCGACCGGTAGTGGTCGAGTCGGCCGGCTGGACGTTACCCTCGGAATTCGTTGCTTTGGACATGTTGTCCTTCCTCCCCTACCGCCTCACGGCCTTATTCGACAACCTCAAAGGCGCTCATCCAGCCCAGTTCCGGGAACTCCGTCTGGTGGGCGTGGAACATGTAGAGCCCCGGCTCGAACCCTTTGAAGGAGAACTCGAGGATGCCGCGCTGTGCCTGGCACTGCATGATCGTGTCGACCGTCTTGAGGGTCGGCTCGAGCGTCGTGCCGTGGTCGTAGTAGTCGAAGAAATTGGCGTGCAGGTGGAACGAGATGATCGGGTCGAACTCGGTCACGTTCACCAGGTAGACACGCACGGGACGGTCGCGCTCGATCCGGATCGGATGCTTCATGTAGTGGAAAGCAACCGAGTTCACGGCGTAGACCTCATTCTCGCCGTCGAAGGTCGTATCGAAGGCATTCATCACGAGGACGAACTCCTGCCACTCCTGCGACTCTTGATAGTCCGGATGCCGTGCGCGTGCCTGCTCGCCGTGCTTCTCGGGATCCGGGTTGATAATGAACGTGCCGTAGAGCCCTTTGTGAATGTGCCGCTTGAGCGGGATCGAGTGGCAGTGGTAGAGATGGCAGCCGAAGGGGTAGGCATCGAACTCGTAGGTGAACGCCTCGCCGACCTCGATGTTGCCACGGCCAATGCCGGTGACGCCATCCATAAAAGCAGAGTGAATGCCGTGGAAGTGGATCGTGTGTGGATGTGTTCCAGCGTTGACAAAGTGGATGCGGATCCGGTCACCCTCGTTGGCACGGATGGTCGGTCCCGGCACCTGGCCGTTGTAGGTCCAGGCCGGGAAGTACACGCCGGGTGCAATCTCGATTTCGCGGTCGGACGCGACGATCTCATACTCGCGTAGTGTCCGACCGTCCGGCAAGGTGCTCACCTTACCGTAGTCAAACGTTGTCAGGAAGGCCATCGGGTCGATGCCGATTGCATCCTCACCCACCTCGCCCACCGTCATCGAGAGCGTGTGCCCATCGTGCGGGCCCTGCTCGTCGTGGTTTGTCGACGACTGTTGTGCAGTCCCACTAGGATCGGCATGGCCCTGATGGCCTCCCGTAAATGCTTGGCCGCCTTCTGGTGCCAGCAGCGCAAGAGCGCCCCCGGTGCTTGCGAGCGCGGCGCTCGCCGTTCCGGCTCTAACAAAATCCCGCCGTGAGAGTCGCTTCCAAACCATTAGCTGTCCTCCATTCGGCCGATAGCCTAAATTTCAAATAAGGGTAGATGAATATAAAAATTAGGATAGGCTAATTCAAATAAAAAAGCAAGCCCGGGGCGAAATTCCGAGAACTCGAAATCCTGCACCCTTGATCCATGATGACCTGAGTGTGGCCTGCTTGCCCCACGGACCTTGGGCTTGTCGATGCTGCCCAGGTGACCCTATCTTCATCCTCGACGCGCTTCACACATCGGAGGCATGAACGTGCCGCGAGGGGACAAACATGACTGGTACCGTCACGAATGGGACTTTTGGACCTACGAAGCCACGAGGTCTACGCTGTAGGATGCCTGTAATCAATCCAGGCGGCGATGACATGGGGGGCGTAACCTGGGCACCTGTCCCCTGCTGGAGCCAGTGGTGCAACCGGCCGATC
>JACCZH010000480.1 GCA_013696045.1 Chloroflexia bacterium | reverse complement strand
GCGCGCCCTACAACTCCTTTACGGTGTTGCGTGCCGACTGGGATCAGTGGTTCGCCAGCAAGTGCGAAGAGGCCGGAGCCTTCGTCATCCCCGAAATGGTGGTGACGGACCTGCTGTGGCGTGACGGGCGGGTTGTAGGCGTTACGACCGGTCAGGAAGAGGGCGATCTCTATGCCGACGTCGTGATCATCGCCGACGGTGCGAACTCGCTGCTGGCCCAGAAGGCGGGCATGCATAAAGAGTGGGAGCCGAAGGAGCAGGCGTTGGTCGCCAAGGAATTGATTCAGCTTGACGAGCAGATCATCAATGAACGCTTCAACGTATCGGACGATCGTGGCGTGGCCATGGAGATCTTCGGTCAATCGACATCTTACCTGCTGGGTTATGGGTTTATCTACACCAACAAGAACACGCTCAGTATCGGCACCGGAGCGCTGCTCTCGGATCTCAAGGAGACCGGTCTGAATGTCTCGGACATCCTCAACCGCTTCAAGTCGCACCCATCGATTGCGCCGCTGATTGAGGGTGGTGAAATGACCGAGTACTCGGCGCATCTTATCCCTGAGGGTGGCTGGTATTCACTTCCCAAACTCTTCATCGATGGCGTGTTGCTGGTTGGCGACGCGGCCATGATGGTCAACCCACTCAACCGCGAGGGTGCGAACTTTGCGATGATTTCAGGCAAGCTAGCGGCCGAGACAACGATTCGAGCCAAGGAGCACGGCGACTTCTCCGCCGCGACGCTTTCCCACTACCGCGAGCTGCTAGACGAGTCATTCATCATGAAAGACCTCTATAAGATTCGCAACATCACCGAGTTTGCCCACAGCCGGCCTTACCTGTTGAACGAGGTTCCGGAAGCCGTTTCGCGGACGTTGCAGGAGTATCTGCGGGTGGACAGTATTCCCAAGAAGGAGAAGCAGTCGCGAATGATCCGCACGATGCGCGCGGCGCTGCCTGGCCGGCGCTCTTTGAAGGACGCACTGGCTGCTCGCAAGGTGATGTTCTAGCGCGGTTTCTGTGTGTAGCGGCGCAAAGCATTGCGCCCTCTGTCCCACCTGGAGCGCCCTCGGTGGCCGGCAAGGCACAATGCTTTGCGCCGTTACGACGAGGTGCGCGAGCTCTCCATTCTGTGCAGCGTTATATCTGCAACCGCGCCTGCTGCGGGTTCTCTTCCGGGGAATTGATCCCGAGGAGGCTCAGCATTTTGTGGGCGTTGGATACGGCGTAGTCAGCCATATTGTTGTTGAAGATGACGTGGACCTCGATGGCGTTTTCAGCGAGCTCGCGAGCAATTGAGGCGAGCTCGCGAAGCTCGTCGCCGTTGTAGAGATAGTTGAACCGCTCACCGGTGGTCTTGACTCGCTTGTTCCAGGTTTCGGTATTGCGGCCGTGCATACGAAGGTAAGCCAAACCGGGGGTGGTGACGGCCGGCACGAGCTGGGCGGTACCTGAACCGGTTTGGGGAGCGTCGACCGTGACATACGACAGACGTAGATTCTTCAGAAAAGTGAGTGTGTCTTCGCGGATGTCCTCGCCAAGCCATGTGTTATTGCGGAACTCGATCAGCGACGGGTCATCGGCCATCATTTCGGCGCACCAGCTAATCTGCCGGCGGTTCTTCTCTGTGTTGTCGAACCAGGGTGGAAACTGGAAGAGGACGGCGCCGAGCTTGCCTGCTTCACGCAATGGCTCATAGGACGCCCGAAAAGCGTCGAATGTGTCGGGAGTTGGTGGCTCGTCGCGCACATGGCCTGTCAACTGGCCAAGCGCTTTGACGTTAAATGTGAAATCATCCGGGGTCTTATCAGCCCACAGCGCGTAGTTGCGCTGTGGTAACAGGTGATAGTAACTGGCGTTGACCTCAACGACCGGGAAGTGGCGCGCATAGTAGGTGATGCGGTCCGTTCCGCGGACGCCGGGCGGGTAAAAGTGTTCGTGATCGGACCAGGCCGCTGTTCCGACCAGTATACGAGCTACGGATGAATCGTTACCGGCACTCACGAATGTGCCTCCGCTTTTACGCGCGATGCTTTTCCGGAATCAGATCGCGCCACTCGGAGTCCATGCCCTCTTCAGTAACGCCATAATACACCCGTAGGTCGTTGCCGGTCTTATAGACGAGATTAAAGCGCACATCGCCCCCACGCGGCTTGTAAGCCTTCCAGAAGCCGCGCTCGCTATGCCAGGTGACCTCATCAACCTCGCAGGGATGGTTTTCCTTCTGGGTGATAGCGTAGCGCCAGAGCCGGCGAGCGGAATCACGCGTGACGTTGTGCACGACCTTCAAATTACGCAGGTCGCGCATTGAGTGATAGACAATGCCGTCGCGATCTTCTGACTCAATAATCTCGACACCGGTGCGAGGTAGGGGCAAGTCGTCGGGGTTATCATCGTTGTCCGACGACTCACTTACGCCGGTTGGCCTGGCTGCGGGCCGCTCTTCTTCAACTTCAGTTACTTCCACCTGCGTGCGCTTTGCGCGCGAGGGACGGCGGCGAGTTGCGACAGGTGGTTCGTCATCGATTGGTTCGGGTCCCGAAGCGCGCGGAACGAGCTGAGGAATGGCGTCGTTGCGTTGTGCGTCACCAATTTTGACCAACTCGACAATCTCGTCGCGGTGCGCCAGTGTGGTCTCGCCTTCCTGGCGAACGAAAATGTTGCCCGGTGCGACCGCATATGGCTTTTCGGGACCGGGCGGCACCGAGACAATGACGACCTGTTTCCCGCCAGTTGAGTGGATGTCGGCTGAGATCGAGATGGGTGGGGACGCGTGGCGTGCGATGTCTTCGCGGATCTTCTGTGCCTCTGCCGTCGCATCCTCGACACCGGCTACATCTTCGGTTGCCTTTGAGGAGAGACCGACGAATACGGTGCCACCATGGCCATTCGCAAGGGCAACCACGTCGCGGACGATGGGGCTGAGCCGCCCTCGGCGCTTCGGCGGTTGCTCATGGAACGCCTGGACGATAGTCTCACCCTCGGACCGGGCCGTGCGGATGAAGTCGTAAGGGTCCTGAGACGGACGGAACGGACGTACCCGGCTGAAGTTGTCGGATTCAAACAGCGCTTTCAGCGCTTCGAACGTCGGTTCGATCAAGTGCATCTCGGTCATGCGATCGCACACGCCCAGGTTCGTTTCCCGATTCGGGTCACGATGGAGACGGTGCGCGTCGGAGCCCTGTATGACGTGCATCCGCCGCGCGTAATCCGGCTTGGAGCCGTTGAAGAACTTTGCGGTGCTGCGCCGGCTGGAGTTCTCTAGATCGGTCGCTTCCAGGGCCGAGATCAGCGGGCTCTGGGTGAAAGCGATCTTGGTCTGGCCACCAAATGGCAAATGTTGCATGGCAACGCCATGAGTCGAGTTGACGTGTGCCGGGATGACCAGCGCGCCGGCGTCGCTCAACATCTCGTATGCGCTGAGCACGTCGGTCGTCGCGCCCACCTCGCCGCTGCCGAGATCGATTTTATCCTCGGGAATGTTCAGGGAAAGCAGGGTATGTTCAGCGTGCCGTATTGACGTTCCTTCGGGGAAAATCGCAAGGATATGGAATCCAAAAGTTGCTGTGAACTCGACACCAAGCAAGACACGCATCTTGCTCAGGATGCGCCGGAACTCGTCCAGGCGCGCCTGCTCGTCCGGGGCTATCCTCTGGAGCGCCTCAAGCAGCTCCAGATCCTCGATGTCACGCCAGAGATTGGCGTAGCCTCGGACTGAGTTGTGGTCGGTGAAGGCAATCAGGTCCGCGCCGCGAGCCTCCGCCTGACGCAAAATATCGAGGAGCGTCACATCCGGGGTCTGATAATCGGCCGACGCCGGCGTGTGAATATGTAAATCAATTCGATACCAGTTCAAATCTCTGGTATCCCGTGGTGTTCGTTCGCGTGAACGAGAGCGATTATTTCGACTCAATGGTGCTCAAAATGTTTCTGTAATAATGTGAGCGAATCTCTAGCCCGGGCAAATGCCAGGAAACTATGCTGAATTGTATCAGCGCACTGGCGCGAGCCGTCCAAGGGCTGCCGCAGGGTAATGGCAGCATGTTAGACTCGCAGCTATTGAGAAGACAACATTGACGAAACGAGAGCACGACGAAATGGCAAATCGCATGGTTGGTACCTGTTGATGTCGATTTATCTTGTCCTGGACGTACTGCTGCTGTTGCTTATCGTGCTGTTTGCGCCTATTGGGTACTGGCGCGGACCGGTGAAGGAGCTGCTGGTTACCTTTGGGGTGTTGTTTGGCATCTTACTTGCGGATTTCTGGGCACGGCCCTGGGGACGCGACCTGGCTGAATTTACGGCCATTGGTGAATCAGGTGGCGCGTTCGTTGTCGCGATGGCGTTCATGGTATCAGTGACGTTCATCCTCGGCTACGGCGTAGGCGCAGCCATCGCACCGACGGATTTTCAACCTCCAGCGCGCGCTATCGGCGCCATCGTCGCACTGTTCAACGGCATGCTTCTGGTCTCATTCTCGCTGCAGTATGTGCGCGTCTATCTGCTCTCCGACGCGACTGAAGAAGCGCTGAGTGATTCCTATGTGGCGCAGTTCCTGCTGGATCAAATTGGTTGGGTCCTTTTGCTGGCCGCGCTTATTGGCTGGCCACTGTTGTTGGCGGTGTTGATTACGGGCCGGCGCGCATATGAACAGGTGGAGCACTATCAGGACTATAGCTACGTTGACAGCGACGATGTGAACGATGGCGACGATTACTACGATCACGATGACGCTGATGCGCCGACAATGGCGTTTGAACGACCAGCCCCGCCTGCGGACGCCCGGGTGTTTCCTCCGCGCGTCCCAACTTCGCAGAGGGATGAATCAGATCAGTATTACAAGACGGAACCGGCTGGCCAACCTCGTCCGATGGACGATACACGTGTCCTCCGCGTCAGCGAGGACCGCGAGGATGCGGAACGCGCCGACGTGACACGCGCTGGAAACCTGGCCGCGGGCGGCGAGACCGATCCCGACATGGTGGTGATTACGTCGCACAGCGATGAATTCACGCAGGGTGATCCTGCGCCTGCCACGCACTCGGACGCTGAAGCACAACTGACAGAGGGGTATACGCGCTGTGTGAACTGCCGCGCTGTGCTGCCGCCCGATACACGGGTATGTCCCGTTTGCGGAGCGGTCAATTAGCCTTGGGTTCACTTGTTTGCAGGCTACCGCCCTGTACGCGGAGAGTTGCAGGCTCGAACCGTATACGCACTATCTCGCGGTCATTCATCCTGACAATCGGTGTTTCCAAATCCTCATCGGAAAATGAAGGCGCTACCACGAGATCGACCTCCAGAGGCATGCTGGTAAGGTCGTTCACGATGGCAACGTTGGCTGCGAGACCCACAGGCAGGTTCGCGAGCGCGATCGCCACAGCGCCGCCTCCGCTGTGGACTCTTACCGTCATTCCGTCCGGCTCGATAGTTAACGCCGCGCCTGTCAGTTCCACATGGCTTAGCGTG
>JACCZH010000474.1 GCA_013696045.1 Chloroflexia bacterium | reverse complement strand
CCCTTCGGCTTCGCTCGGAGCCTGCCCTGAGCCAAGCCGAAGGGATGACTGGACAGATGGCTCTCTCCCTTGAGGAGGAACGTGCGTAAAATACCAGCGCGTACACAACAAAGGGGCGCTGTGCGCCCCTTTGTCTAATCGTTCTATGTTGTGAAACGAAGCGCTTAAGCTCCGCAGCCGCAGCCCTGTGCCGTGGCTTCGTTGCCGCCCGCGTCGAAGGAGTGGCCGCAAGCACAGCCTGCGACTGCGTTCGGGTTGCGAACGGTGAAACCGCCACCCATCAGGCTGTTAACGTAGTCGATCTCAGAGCCACCCAGGTACATGGCCGAGAACTCGTCGACCAGCAGGCGAACGCCCTTCATCTCAACGACGGTGTCGCCTTCTTCAACTTCTTCTTCAACCGACATTCCATACTGCAGTCCAGAGCAGCCACCCGGAGCGACGAATACCCGAAGTGCGTAGCCCTTCGTGCCCTGATCCTCAAGGAATGTTTCCAGCTGAGCGACGGCCTCATCGCTGATCGAAATCATGTTGGCGGTGGCGGTTGACATGACGGCGGCCCCTTTCGTCTGCACGTTGTGTGCGTACCTTACATCTATAATCGTGGCATTCTCTACAATTCAAACTACGCTAATGATAGCGCATCTGTCAATAATAAGCAGAGGCGCATCCGGATTATTCCCAGGTGTCCCGGCAGCGATGACGGAGGACAGCAAATCTAAGGACGTTTCTATGAAAATCACACGTGATGGTCAGACCGGTGCGATGTACATCGCCATTTCCGAAGTCGACGTGGCCAGAACGGTGGAGATAGAATCGATCAACGGTCACATCTTCGCCGACGTGGATGACCAAGGTGCCGTTCTGGGTGTGGAAATCATCTGCCGGACAGGTTCGCTCGACATCGAGATTCCAGAACGAATCACCGTCGAGCAACCTGCCTGACTTTTGAGCCATCGCTTCTGATGCCAGTCAACTGCCAAGGACCCGTCCCAAATGCGCCCGAACCTTGTCGCCAAACTCCGTCGTGCCCACCGGCTGTGAGCCAGGTAGCGGCAGGTCAGCGGTGCGGATGCCATCCTCCAGCGTGGCGTTGATGGCAGACTCGATGGCGTTGGCCTCGCCATCAAGGCCGAACGAGATTCGCAGCATCATGGCGGCTGACAGAATAGCCCCGCATGGATTGGCTTTGTTTTGTCCGGCAATGTCCGGTGCTGAGCCGTGGATTGGCTCATACATGCCAAACTGGACCGCGGACGTGCCCTCACGTATCGGCTTGCGTCCGCTCAAGCTAGCAGACGGCAACATGCCCAGCGACCCCGCCAGAACCGCCGCCTCGTCACTCAGGATATCGCCGAACATGTTCTCCATAACCATAACGTCGTAGTCGGTCGGCCGCAGCAGGAGCCGCATCGCGCACGAATCAACCAGCGCGTGCTCAAGCTGAGTGTCAGGGTGGCGCTCGGCGACCTCGTTGGCGATTGTTCTCCACAACCTCGACGACGCCATGACGTTTGCCTTGTCGACACTCGTTACCTTGTTCCTGCGCCCCTTGGCCAGCTCGAAGCCAAGATCAATCAAGCGCTGGATCTCGATCTCGCTATATACCAGCGTATCGACCGCGCTGCGGCCCTCGCTTGTCTCCATCTGTTCGGACGGCTTGCCGAAGTAAATGCCTCCGGTTAGCTCACGAACGATCAGCAGGTCGGTTCCGCGCACAATTTCGGCCTTCATCGGAGAGGCGTCCACCAGCGCCTCGAGGACTTTGATTGGCCGCAGGTTGGCGAACAACCCAAGCCGCTGGCGCAAGCCAAGCAGCCCAGCCTCGGGACGAATCTCCGGAGCGACATTCTCCCACTTTGGTCCTCCGACCGCGCCGAGCAACACGGAATCCGAGTTGGCGGCCAGGTCGGCATCCTCGTCGCGTAGTGGCACACCGTGGGCATCAATCGCCGCGCCACCGAACGCGGCTTCGCTCCAGACAAACTCAACCGGACGTGACGACGCGATCAGATCAAGTGTCTGCCTTGCCTCATGAATGACTTCCGGGCCGACACCGTCACCCGGAAGACAGAGAATATGAAACGTCTGTGCTGTCATCCGGCCGCCTGTCGCGCTCTCACCCGCGCCGCGACCGCTTCCATCAAACCACCCGAGTTAATAATCTCCTGCACATATGGCGCGTGCTGCGTCGCGGAATATTCCTTGCCCGTGCGCACATTCAGGACCATTCCTTCGGAGGTATCAATCTCAAGAATATCGCCATTTTCGGCGTCTTCAACCGCCTCCGGACACTCCACCAGCGGCATGCCGATGTTGATCGAGTTGCGGTAGAAGATACGGGCATACGATTCCGCAACCACGACCGAGACCCCGGCGCCCTTGATTGCGATTGGCGCGTGCTCGCGCGACGACCCGCAGCCAAAGTTCTTGCCGGCCACGATAATGTCGCCCTCTTCAACCTTGCCGGCGAACGAAGGATCAATGTCCTCCATCACGTGCTCGGCCAGCTCCTTAGCGTCCGACGTCAACAGGTAGCGCGCGGGGATGATGACATCGGTATCAATGTCGTCGCCGAACTTCCAGACTTTGCCCCTGAACTGCATGTGATATGTGCCTCTCCCCTAATTCAGCTGGCTCGGCGCGGCGACCTTGCCTAGAATCGCGCTGGCAGCGGCGACCATCGGGCCGCACAGGATGATCTCAGCGTTCCGGTGCCCCATCCGGCCCCGGAAGTTG
>JACCZH010000466.1 GCA_013696045.1 Chloroflexia bacterium | reverse complement strand
GGGGATGACGGTGGTCATCGTCACGCACGACCCGGGCATCGCGAGGTACGCCGAGCGCGTCGTGCACTTCAAGGACGGCGTCATCGTCTCGGATGAGCAGATCAACGGCAAGGCGGACCACCAGCACGACGTATAGACGTTCCTGGGGAACAATGACGTTTTGAGCGTCATCCTGAGGCCTTTGCGCGCCATCCTGAGAGCGGAGAACTTTCGTTCCTCAGGATGACCGGAAAGGCAGGATGACTGGTTACGAAGGAGTAACCCCACGCCATGGATAACATCTTCGGGATCTCGGTTATGAGCATCCTCTACGTGTTGCTTGTGTTTCTTGCCCTGTGTTTGCTCTCGGTTGTCTACATTGCCTGGCGCAACCGGGTGATCTTCAAAATGGCCGTGCGCAATATCCCGCGTCGCAAAACGCAGTCTGTCCTGATTATGGTCGGCCTGATGCTGGCGACGTTGATCATCGCCGCCGCCTTGACGACCGGCGACACCCTCGACCACACCATCACCAAGATCAGCTATGAGACGCTCGGCGAAGTGGACGAGGTGATCTCGTTTACCGGAGACGCCGCCGGCCGTGCCTCGACATCGGTGAATAATGAGCCGATCCCGATAACGATTGTCGACGATCTTGAAACCCGGTTTGCGGACGATCCCGACATCCAGGCATTCATGCCGATGTTAACGATCGATGTACCCGCCGTTAACGTCCAGGGTCGGCTGAGTGAGCCATCGGTCATCCTGGTTGGGCTCGATACCGCGCGCCTCGACGAGTTCGGCGGCTTGCGTGCCCCCGGCGGTGGCACGATATCCGATCCATTTGCCAATGACGCCGCGGTTATCTCGGAGTCGCTCGCTACCGAGATCGAAGCTGGTGTTGGAGACATCATCACCATCTATTATCAGAGCGAGCCGATCGAGCTGACGGTGGGCGCCATCGGGGAAGACGGGATTCTGACCGGTATCAACTTTAACGCTGATGGTCCGCCGGCCAATCAGGGACTGGCCATGCCGCTCGGGTGGGTGCAGGACCTTACCGGACTCGAAGGCCAGGCGCGCTTTATCGGCGTGAGCAACGTTGGTGACTCGCGCACCGGCGTTGAACGTTCGGAAGCCGCGGCATCCAAGCTGCGCGGCGCGCTCGCCGGTCAGGACCTCGGAGTGGCGACCATCAAGCTGCGGGCTGTCACTGACGCGGAGCTCTTCGCGAGCATCTTTATGAGTCTCTTTATCGTGCTGGGACTTTTCTCGGTCGCCGCCGGTGTGCTGCTCATTTTCCTGATCTTCATGATGCTGGCCGCCGAGCGCCGCTCCGAAATGGGCATGGCGCGCGCGGTTGGCATGAAGCAGCGTCACCTGGTGCAGCAGTTTGTGGCTGAGGGCACCGTCTACGATCTCGGCGCGGCGTTAATTGGCGCGGCTGCCGGAGTGGGTGTCGCCTTCGTCATGGCTGGGATCATGTCTAACCTGCTTGGTGACGCCTTCAACTTCCAGATTTCGCCAACGTTCACGTTCCGCTCGCTGGCCGTCGCCTATTCGCTTGGCGTGACGATTACCTTTATCACCATTATTTTTGCTTCGGTGCGGGCGGCGCGCCTGAATATCGTCGAGGCTATCCGTGACTTGCCAGACCACGGTAATTCCGGACGCAGACGGCCCCGCTGGCGCTGGCGTAACTTGCGGCCAATCGCATTCTGGAAGTACATCTTCGGCCTGATCGGCTACTACAGCCTCTGGGGCCCGCTGCTGACACCGGTGGGATTGTTAATGATGTTGCAGGGCGCGCAGGGGGGACGCTGGAGCCTCTTCTGGTTCTCGATGGGCATCTCGCTGCTCGGCTTTGGCTTAATGCTCCTGTTGCGGCGCTGGCTGCCGCAACGGCCGGTCTACACTGTTATCTCGGCTATCGTGCTCTTTTATTGGCTCGCTCCACAGGGCACGTTCGACGCGGTCTTCCCGGACAATCTCACCGGCGATTTCGAGATGTTCTTCGTCTCGGGCATCATGATGGTCACGTATGCGACGTTGCTCATCATGTGGAACGCGGACGTTATCGTCTGGCTCGTCTCGCTGTTTGGCAAGGTGTTCTCGCGCTGGGTTCCGGCGGTCAAGACAGCCGTTGCCTACCCATTGGCATCGAAGACCAAGACCGGTCTGACCCTGGCGATGTTCGCGCTCATCATCTTCTCGCTCGTCACGATGGGCACCATCAACGCGAACTTTTCTGACCTCTTCACTTCTGAAGACGCCAACGGTGGCTGGGACATTGCGGTACAGACCAGCCCAACGAACCCCATTGAGAATTTTCGTGAAGCGGTCGGCACTGAGGCTGATCTTAGCGCTGTTGAGGCCATCGGGCGCGCGCAGTTAGTGAGCTTTGGCAATGTCCAGCTCCAGCGGTCAGATAGCCCTGATGACGATCCCAAGCAGCATGTCGTCACAGGCATTGATGACGAATACGCGGCCAACACCGAGATGCCGCTTGTGAATATTGCCGTGGGCTATGAAACTGCCGACGAGATCTGGCAAGCGCTGGCTTCTCAACCGAATCTGGCAGTTGTCGACCAGTTTACCGCTGGCCCAGGTGGGTTTGGAAACGATCCCAACCAGTTCTTCCTGGGGGTGCCAGATCTGACGACCACGCCGATGGAGCCAATTGATGTCGATGTTACCGACGCTGGCAGTGGCGTAACCGAGACCGTAACGGTTATCGGGGTGATCGATAGTAAAGTGAGCAGTGCTTTTGGTATCTATACAAGCCAGCAGACCCTGGCGGATATCTACGGAGCGCCGGATGCTGAAACACTGTTCCTGAAACTGGCGCCGGAAGCGACAGAGAACGCTGAGGGGATCGCCAGATCCATCGAGCAGGCGCTCTTCGAAAGGGGCGTCCAGGCGGAATCGACAGAGGTGCAGCTGAAACAGTTTGCGGACGCCAACCGGGGCTTTTTGCAGCTTATCCAGGGTTTCATGGGTCTCGGACTGTTGGTGGGTATCGCAGCGCTCGGGGTGATCTCGTTCCGTGCGGTTGTTGAGCGCCGGCAACAGATCGGCATGTTGCGAGCCATCGGCTTCAAGCGCAACATGGTGGCGGCCACCTTCCTGATCGAATCGTTGGTGATCGCGTCGCTCGGTATTCTGACCGGCGTGGTTTTGGCTTTGATCCTCTCTTACAATCTGATTAGCTCCGACGAGTTCAGCGAAGCGGGCGAGTTCACCGGATTCGTGATTCCATGGGGCGAGGTCATTTTCTTCACAGTACTGTCGCTGGCGGCTGCAGCCGTCATGACGATTATTCCGGCACGCAATGCTTCCTCGGTGCCGATTGCTGAAGCGTTGCGCTACGAGTAGCAGCTCTGCCCTGCGGCCGCCCCTCTCTGTTTTCGTTGAGAGGGGCGGCTTTGTGCCGGTCTGGATCAACGTGTGAGCTGACCGTCCAAAAAGACTGCTAGGATCCGCCTGCCACGTGCGAGACAATACATCTCCCATAACTGAACGTTGACTTAAAGTTCCAGAAGCGATATCGTATAACCCTAACAATCGTTTGGTGATACAGAACGAACGATCGTTAGGAAGATACGTTGAGGCAGCCGACGCAAGGTTTTAGGAGCAGCATGGGTTTACACACAATCACCGATTTCGCCAGTTCGCGGCGCGGCAAGTGGATTACTGTTCTCGTCTGGATCATCCTCGCCGGCGTGATCGTGCCCTTTGCTCCCCGTCTGGAAGAGGTTCGCTCCAATGAAGATAGTATCTTCCTGCCCGTCGGCGCTGAGTCCGCGGCGGCTGCCGATCTTGTGCGTGAACGCTACCCAGACAGCGGTACACCGGCGATCATCGTCCTGCGCAATGCGGAGGGCTTGACCGGAGCGGATTTCGAAGCGGCTCGGCAAATTAACGATTACCTCGTCTCCGGTGATGCCGGCAACAACGTCAATGGTGTGGTGTCGATCTTCACGGTTCCCCAGGCTGAGGCGGAGCTGATCTCTGCCGACAACACGACCATGACCATCATCGCCAATATCACCGGCAGTGTGGCCGAGCCTGGCTACACAAACACCATCGAGCGCGTCCGTGACGTTACGACCCAGTACGACGGCGCTGACCTGATGGTGCGCGTAAGCGGTCCGGGTGGGTTGATCGTTGATCTGGTCAAAGTTTTTGAGGGCATCGACGGCTTTTTGCTGATCGTCACCGCTGTCCTTGTCCTGGTACTGCTGGTCGCCATCTACCGTTCGCCGATTGTCGCGCTCGTGCCGCTGGTGAGTGTCGGTTGGGTGTTCACCCTCGCAAACGGAGTAGCCGCCTGGGCGTCGCGCGAGATCGGATTCCCCGTCGATGGACAATCAACCGGCATCATGACGGTGTTGCTCTTTGGCGCGGGAACCGACTACTGCCTGTTTATCTCCTCTCGCTTTCGTGAAGAACTGACGCTGGTGGAGAACACACACGAAGCCATGCGACGCTCGATGCGCGGTGTTGGTGGGGCGATCGTCTCCGCCGGCTCCACCATTCTTGTTGCCACGATCATCCTGCTGCTTGCCCTTTTGCCAGCCTACCGGTCGCTTGGGCCAGTGCTCGCGATTGCCGTGGCGTTGATGATGGCCGCCGCCCTCACTCTGGTTCCCGCTATCCTGACCATTCTTGGCCGCTGGTCATTCTGGCCGTTCCGGCCCAGCTATGCTCCCGGCAAACCAGCATCCGAAAGCTCCAGCCCGGTCTGGTCGCGCATTGCCGGGATCGTGTTGCGGCGTCCCGCCGCCGTTCTGTCCGCCACCGTGCTCCTGCTGCTGGCGATGACGTTGGGCATGCTCGGGTACAACCCGACCTATGACAGCCTGGAGAGCCTGCCGTCCGACGCGGAATCAGTTGAAGGGTTTGAACTGTTGCGCGCAGGCTTTCCCGCCGGAGAGCTTGCGCCCACGAATGTGTACGTTGTTCTGAAAGACGGGCAGTTCGCATTCGACGCTGAGGCTCTCGCGGCCATTGACGCTGTCACAACCGAGCTTGCCGAACGTCCGGAAATCGCGTCCGTCACGAGTCCCAGCCGTCCTTTTGGGAGCGGAGCACCAGTGGGAATTGACGAGGTGTCCGCGGCTATCGAAACCATCCCAGCCGGCGTGCGTGAGTCGCTCGATCGGGGTGGCGGGACCGACGCATCCGCCGGAGGGATCGAGCCAGATTCACCTGAGGCCGGGGCCATAGGCTTGTACTTGGCCGCCAGCCAGTTCATCTCGGCCGATGGCAGTGTGGCTCGTGTGGAGCTGGTGCTGGAGGAGAACCCTTACAGTGGCTCCGCTCTGGATCTGATCCCGGTTTTGCGCGACATAGCCCGTGACGCAGCCGGAGGCGCCGGACTCTCCGCAGATTCAGTACTGGTGGGCGGAACGACGGCTGAGAGCTACGACACCCGCGAGGCGAACAATCGTGACTCCGTCATCGTGCTGCCGCTGGTTCTGCTGGCAATCGCGATTATTCTGGGCCTCCTGTTGCGCTCGCTGGTTGCCCCGCTGTACCTGTCGCTGACAATCATCATCAGCTACTTTGCAACCCTTGGTCTGGCGATTCTCTGCTTCAAGTACCTGTTTGGGCAGGACACGATCAGCTCAAGCGTGCCGTTTTACCTGTTCGTTTTCCTGAATGCTCTCGGGGTGGATTACAACATCTATCTGATGGCACGCATCCGCGAAGAGTCGAAACGGTTCAATCTTGAGGAGGCCACCCGGCGAGCGTTGACCCGCACCGGCGGCGTGATCACATCGGCTGGTCTGATCCTGGCGGGCACCTTCTCGGCGTTAATGACCTTGCCACTGCAGGACCTGTTCCAGCTTGGCTTCGCGGTGGCGATCGGGGTGTTAATGGATACCTTCATCACCCGCACGCTCATGGTGCCGTCCATCGTCACGTTGCTCGGGCGGTGGAACTGGTGGCCGTCGCGGGCGTTCAGACAGGTCAACCCGGCACTGAGCCAGGGCGCTCCGGCTGGTGATGATTAAATACGAAAGAGAAGAACGTGAACGATTTGTAGCAGCATGACCCTGCGACTCCGAGGGATGTGACACACGCATGGTGCAAGCCAGCCATGAAAAATCAAGCCCGCGCAGCCGGCGTGACCTGATTCTGGATGAGGCCCAGGTGCTTTTTGCCCGCGACGGCTTTGGCTCGACCGGCATCCGGGCTATTGCCGCCGAAGTCGGTATCAGCGAAGCGACTATCTACCATTACTTCCGTTCCAAAGAAGACATCATGGACGCGATAATCAGCCGTGTTTCCGCGGGCCAGTTGCGTGGCTATGCCTTTCCGCCGGACACCGGCCTGGAGGATGTGCTGCGCATCGTGGGCACCGGGTTTCTCCAGGCCATGGCGATCTCCGGTAAACGCGAGCTCATCCATTTGATGCTTACTGAATCTGCCCACGATCCTCACCGGGCCGAGCGTTATCTATCCGAGATCTGGGACCAGGGCGTGCATGCCCTGGAGGCGGCCATCACCGGCCTGCTACCGGAGGACTCACCGGCCAGCGCCAACACGATCTCCAAAATGGTCTCTGGCGCGCTCGTTCACCACGTTATTCACAGCGAGTCCATCGCCTCGGTGGCCGGCCGGCCGCTCGAAAACGGCGTCGACCCCACCCGCTGGCAGTATCTCGACGAGATTATCGCGCTGGTTGTGCGTGGGGTTGGTGAACCGCCTCGGTAGGAAGCCGCCTGTCCCCCACTGGCATCTACGCAAGGCATCGTGGGTGAGAGAATGCTGATACGGTAGGTCATCCTGAGAGGAACGAAGTGGAGTCGAATGGATCTCTGGTTAACCCGTTCAGGGTTCAAAGTGAGACCCCATAAGTTGGAGCAGATAATTCTCTATCGCCGTATCCGGTAGACCAGTTCCGTCTTGCCAAAGCGCAGACTCTCGCCACCGTGGAGGCGGTAGGGTTGCTGCACCTGGTGACGATTGACATAGGTTCCGTTTTCGCCGCCACCGTGGGCGAGATAGTGCGCCCCGGCAGCGTCATCCCAGCGAATCTCGGCCTGCAGACGATGAACGTAGGGATCGTTAATGCGGATCTCGGCGGTTTTCCCGCGGCCAATCGTCATAATTCCAGCATTGTCGTCGCAGAGAAGCTCTGCCAGAATTCCGCCATCGTGCGTCAGGAGATGCGGGCGGGTCTGATCGATATCGGCGGGGTGAGGCTGGCTCGTTTGTGGGAAGCTCGCGTTACCAACCAGGTCGTTGGAAATGGGCAGAGTAAAGCGGCGTGTGGAATCGTTTGCGCGGTCGTGTTCCAGCGCGTCAAGACGGGCCTGGATACGGGCCCGCTCGTCGACGTCAGCAGTGGATGCATG
>JACCZH010000456.1 GCA_013696045.1 Chloroflexia bacterium | reverse complement strand
CAGGACCGCCTCTGCTACTTCCATCGGTGAAAGGCTCCTCGCCATAAAGAGTTCGCGTAGCTCAACGGCGGACAGGTAACAGATGTCCTGGGCGTCCATACTCCCCCTCGCTTTCGATCTCGGTCATTGGTGCTGGCACGTTAGCACAGACGTCCGAAAATGGGGCATGGAGGGAAACCGTCTGCTATATTGCCCTTACCGCTCCGGGAGGCGAGAGGATGTTTCAAGAGCCGCCGCCCCTGCCGAAGAAGCACAATAATGACGTAGAGAGGAATGTGGACCAATGACAGCCACCAGCGAAGCCACACGAACCGAACGGCAGGACCGCGTGCTGCGTGCCATCGAGGCCGCGAAGAACGCCACCCGTAAGACGTCAGACTTCATCTATGCCAACCCGGAAACCGCAATGAAAGAGGTCAAATCCTCGGCGGCGCTGGCCGACCTGATGGAGGAGTTCGGATTTGAAGTTGAGCGCGAGGTTGGGGGTATCAAAACCGCATTCGTGGCCAAACGTGGCTCTGGTGGTCCGGTGGTCGGCTTTCTGGCCGAGTACGACGCCCTGCCGGGTGTTGATCACGGCTGCGGCCACAATCTGATCGCCGGATCAAACGCCGTCGCCGGCATTGGTCTGGCGGCTGCGCTCGAAGATCTGCCCGGCACCGTCATCGTCTATGGCTGTCCGGCTGAAGAAGCAGTCGGCGGCAAGGTGTATATGGCCAACGCCGGTGTCTTCGAGGGCCTGGATATCGCCCTGACCACGCACCCAGGGGCCGGAGGACACTCCTACAACCCCGTTCTGGAAGGCAGCGGTAGCTCGCTGGCCTGGCAGGAGATCGAGATCGAGTTTTACGGTCAAACCGCCCACGCCGCAGCCGACCCGGAGAACGGCATTAATGCACTGAACGCTCTGCTCTATGTGTTCCGCGGCATCGACGGGCTTCGCCAGCACGTCAAGTCATCGGTCCGAATGCACGGCGTCATCACGTCGGGCGGCATGGTTCCCAACGTGGTGCCGGACTATACGCGCGGCCACTTCTTCGTGCGTGCTGAAACCCTGGCTGAGACCGCCGAGCTGGCGGAGAAAGTGCGCAAGATCGCCGAAGGGGCCGCCAGCATGACCGGAGCCGAGGTAAAAGTCACCTTGCCGCATCCGCCCTACGCCGACGTCGTGCCCAACTACACCCTGTCGCGCCGTGTTAAGAGCCACCTTGATGGCCTCGGCATGGAGCTACCCGACCAGCAACCGGGTCCCGGCCGCGGATCGACCGACGTGGGCAACGTCTCATACCTGGCGCCGACCGCTTGCGCCCGCTTCCCGATTACCGAAGGTCTCGTGCCCTGGCATTCCACGGTCGTCAACGAGGCTGCGGGAACCGAAATGGCATACGAGTCGATGTTCACCGCCGCGAAAGCCGTCGCGCTGACCGGGCTGGAATGCCTCGAGGACACATCGCTGATCGACAGCGCCAAGGCAGAATGGCGCGACAAGCTTGACAAGCGCAAGACGTAGATTCCCGGTTCACGGCTTGCAAAGGGCGACGCGACGCACCGCCCTTTGCAATGTCAGGCACGAGTCACCCTGCAACCGTTGGTACAGTAAGTACAGGCAGACACACGTCTGAACCGTCGCCGAAATCGAATTGGGAGACTCTAAAGATGTCCACGAACGGTCAGGGACAACGTTCTGAGAGGCGAGCGCGCCGGTCGACGCGGGTGGGGATATTTACACTGATCCTGCTGGCCGTCATTGTGGTTGCCGTGGTTTGGGGCATCTCCCGCTGGGCAGCCGACGACGACGCAACCGGGCCATCGGTGTACGGACCAGAAAGCCCGGCTATCGTTGTGGACTACGAGCTCGGCGGCTAGCGGCCTGATCATAGCTCAAACGTATCGCCCTCGACGGCGACCTCAAAGCCGCGCCTCTCTATGGCGTGACGTTCGCCGCTGTCTCGACTGAAAGCAGGGTTCGAATGGTTCAGATGGGTAAATATCACCCGTGTTTGTGCCAAATCCACCGCACCTTTTAGCCTGTCCATCGTTTCAACCATCGAAGGGTGCGGCACACCTGACCGGTTGGGCGCCTGCCAGAAGCAGCCGTCCAGCAGTGCGATGTCCACGGCACTGACCATCTGGACCGGATCGCGGTCCCACTCGTCCCAAGAATCAATATCCGGCAAGTAGAGCAACGACCCCGCTGACCCCTCGATTCGCAGCGCGGCGGTGTCGGCGCCCCACTCCGAACGATGCGGAACCTCGATGAACGTCACCCGCACCCCGTCCAGAGGCGCAAACGGTGTGTCAAAGAACACAGGCTCAGGTTTGATAAACCCATCAGCAGTCATCCGCGCCCACGGCTCATTGTCTTCCAAAAACGCGATCGTCAGCGGCGGACCGAGGACCCGCACGCCGGCAGCGGCCAGCACCGAGCGGTCAAGCTGCCAGAGTCCGGCGTAGTGACCGGTATGAGCATGGGTCAGGATGATGGTTCCAGGTGGTCCATATCGTTCGCCAGCATGGTCTTTTCGGACGGAAGACCGCGCCCAGAGAGCGTGCATCTGCTCCTCGAAAGCGTTGGTCGCATCGACCATCACCATCCCGGCGCCGGAGACGATGCCCAGAGACACCGGCAAGTGCCGCTGACTCCAATCGTCACGGGCCGCTGCGCAGTTCCGGCACAGGCAGCCAGCGTGTGGCACTCCTCCATCCTGTGCCGTGCCAAGAACGACAACCTCAGCCATGCTGTTCGCTCGCCTCCGCCAGTAGTCGGTCAGCCAGATAGGTCAACGCCGGACCAGAGGGAACGGAGAGCAGCAGATCGGCCTCGCCGTCCAGAGCGGTCTCGCCCTGGTTCAGGATTGCAAGATATGCGCCAGACTGTTTCGCAATCTGTGGGATGCGGGCCGCCGGGTTCACTGTCAGGGTCGAGCCAACCACCAGCATCACGCCCGTTTCTTGCGCGACGGCCAGAGACAGCTTCAAGACATCTTCGGGCATTGGCTCGCCAAAGGCCACCGAGGCCGACTTCAGGATTCCGGAACAGACTGGACAATCAGGAGGATCTTCAAGACGATCGTGCATCTCCAGGAATGGCTCGATCGGAAACACCCGTCGGCAATTGGTGCAGCGGATCCTGCGCGTGTTTCCGTGCAGCTCAAATACCCGCTCTCCATCGGCGCCGGCATCCTGATGCAGCCCGTCGATGTTCTGGGTAATCGTCACTGCCAGAACGTCCGCCTCCTCCAACCGCACCAGCGCCATATGGCCCTCATTCGGCTGATGGCTGCCTGCCCGCTCCACGCGCTCAGGCAAAGCGCGCCACCATTGGCGACGAACCTCTTCATTCGAAATGAAATCGTCATACATGACCGGCGTGGCCGAGCCACTTGTCCAAAGCCCTTGCGGCCCACGATAGTCCGGAATACCCGACTCCGTTGAGATACCAGCACCGGTGAAGGCGACGAGCGGGGCGCGTTTCCGGATAACCGCGACAAGACCGTTCAGGGCAGCGGTATCTGAAAGGGACAACGTAGCAGTCGGCATGAACGCGATCCTGCTTCCATCAAGGCAACACAGCGACAGGTTTCATAACACCATCAAGGTTACGTTACCAACCACGCTGAAGCCGAAAGCGCTCTCATTCGGTATACACGCGCATCGCGGAAAGCAGGATCCACGGAGGTAAACCAAACTCGCCCTGGGCTGCTCGATTCTCAATCGTAATGGTGTTCTGACCGGTCTGAAATACGCCCAGGTCTCCAACCAGCCAACCAGTGTCGGTCCAGACCTCATTGTTGAAGGGCGAAGGGCCATCGTGAACGATATAGCCATTCACCGTAATCCGAAAGGGAACCTTGCCGGCGCTCTCATCATCCATGCCGACAATGCGGATGATGACGTATTGATCCGGCAGCTCGTCCAGGTTCAGGTTCACGGTCGCGCTGGCATTGTCGGTCGTCTGCGCATAGAGATGCGCCGCCGGCAGATTGTAAAGCATGCCGTCCGGCCGCCGGTATGCGCCACCCGCCACAAAGCCGTCACGGCCCGTCTCGACCACCGGGCCATTCATAATCTCCTCGGGGATCTGCTCCGGGTTGAACGGCGCGTCTAGTGGAGTCTGGTTGAGAAACGCCGCAACCGCCTCGGAAACCGGTGGCGGTCCCGTTTCCTCGGGCGGCTCAGGTGGTGGTGGCTCAGGTGTCGGCGGAACCGGCGTCGGCTCCGGTGGCTCAGGTGTTTCGGTCGGCGGAGGCACCGGAGCCGCGGTCGGCGGTGGCACAAGCGTCTCGGTTGGCAATGGAACCTGTGTCTCGGTTGGATCTGGGATCGGAGTCTCTGTTGGCAGCGGAGGCATCGCGGTCGGAGTGTCCTCTGGTTCGCTCGTGGCCGACGGATTGACGATGGCGGCCTCAGCTGATGGTGTCGCGGTGGGATCGTTCTCGTCATCGCCGATGCCGGCCACTCCAAAGCCATTGCCCAATGACGCCCCCAACACAGCCACAATGGCTACCGCGACTACCAGCAACGCCAGGGCGTACGGCCAGCGATTGGGCTCTTCACGACGCGCTGCTACCGGCGGTCTGCGCGGTGGAACCGGCGGTGAGGTGGTCCGGCTAGCCGCCGTGGGCTGGTTGGCATAGTCAGCTGGCGGCACAACGAAGATCTCCTGAGTGTCAACGCCGGCATTCACAAGCGCGAGGCGCATGCTTTCGGCATCTGGGTAGCGATCGACCGGGCGTTTCGCGAGCGCCCGCAGGATGACCGCGTCCAGCTGCGGTGAAATCTCGCGGTTGATGCTGCGCGGTGGCGCGGGCGGCTCATTAACATGCTGGTACATGACCTGCACCGGGCTCGGACCCGAAAACGGCAGCTGCCCGGTCAATAGCTCGTAGAGGATGATGCCAACTGCGTAGAGGTCGGCCTGCGGTCCAAGTTTCTCGCCAGTTGCCTGTTCCGGCGCCATATAGGCCGCTGTGCCGATGGTTGTGCCGGTCTGGGTGAGCGACAGCGCCGGCGCAAAGTAGGCCACGCCGAAATCAGTGAGCTTGGGAGTCAGATCCTTCTCCAACAGGATATTGTGTGGCTTGATATCGCGATGCACGATACCTGCGCGGTGAATGGCTCCTAAACCGTCCAGCACCTGACTGACGATCCGCACAATCTCCGCCGCCGATAGGCGGTTCTGGCCGCGCACATACTCACCAAGGGTTAAGCCAGAGACATAGTGCATGACAATAAACACGTGATCGTCATCACGTCCGTAGTCGTGCACCTGGACAACGTTGGGGTGATTAACCTGCGCCGCAGCCTGGGCCTCACGCTCGAAACGCGACGTCGAGCCAGCCTGCTCGGCATAGTGCGGACGTAGGATCTTCACGGCAACAGAGCGCAAAAGCTTGGTATCCGTCGCACGGTAGGTCAACGCAAAGGCGCCCTCGCCAATGGTTTCTTCGATTTTATAACGCTCCGCGAGCATCGCCGGACTGGCGGTCAAAACGTAACATCCCTCCAGGGAAGCAAACCGGTTCGTGACCGGACCTGTCTCAATTTTCACACAGAGCCGGGACGCAAACGGGAGCATCCCTTCATACGCTACTCAAAGCGCGCTCCAATAGGTATACGTCCCGGCAGCCAAATTGGAGCACGCTGCTCTGGACGAGGCCGGAAAATCGGCTATGCTGTCCCTTGCGTAAGGACGCAACCAGAACCCGATGAAGAACGGTTGAGGACACTATTTCATGACAAACCACGACACTTCGATCCCTACACCGGAGTCGGTGCTTGGCTACAAGATGGGCGCCGCCCGCAAACTGCCCGATTGGCACGAGATCGCGGGCTATTTTGAGACTCTGGCGGCGGCTTCGGATCGGGTCGAGGTGGAAGTGCTCGGCACATCCACCAACGGCCTGCCTTATCTGGCGGTATCGATCTCCTCTCCGGAGAATCTCGCCCGCCGGGATGAGTTACGTGGCCACCTTGCCAAACTCAACGATCCACGCAGTCTACAACCCGGCGACGAGGCGGACTTGATCGAAAAGGGCCTCCCCACCGCGTTTCTGCTCTGTACTCAACACTCAAACGAGCTCGGCGCAGCGTTGATGACGCTTGAGCTGGCCGCGCGGCTCGCCTCACAAAACGATCCGGAAACACTCGAAATCCTCGAAAACGCCGTCACCGTGATGATCCCCTGTCATAATCCGGACGGTCACCAGATGATCGTTGAGTGGTACCGGCAATGGCTTGACACCGAGTACGAAGGCGTCGAGATGCCCTGGCTCTACCATCCGTATGTTGGTCATGATAACAATCGTGACTGGTTTATGTTGACTCAAACCGAGACGCGGCTGTATGCCGAGCTCCATAACCGCGAGCATCCGCAGCTGGTCTTCGACATGCACCAGATGTACCGCGACGGCGCGCGCTTCATGGTGCCGCCCTTTATCGATCCGCTCGATCCCAACCAGGACCCGGTCATCCAGCAGGGCTTCGCCGACCTTGGAACGGCCATCGCCGCGCGGCTGACCGCCGCTGGAAAAGCCGGAGTGGCGACCAACATCATCTTCGACAACTACTCGCCGTCACTGGCCTATGGCAACTACCACGGCAGCGTTGACCTGCTGTCCGAGGCGGCCAGTGTGCGGCTCGCAACCCCTGTCACCATCGAGGAGGAAAAGCTCTCCGTCGAGCGCGGTTTCGACCCCAAAGAACGGACCTGGAACCATCCCCTGCCCTGGAAGGGCGGCGAGTGGACGCTGCAGGATATTGTGGAGTACGACCTGCTGGCGGCGCTGGCCTTTATCGAGCACGCGGCCCGCAACCGGCGCCAATGGCTGCGCAACTACGCCGGCATCATGCGCCGCACGATCGAGCGCGACGAAGACAGCAGCTATGCTTTTCTGATTCCCGAGGCGCAGAACGACCCCCTCACGGCTCATGAGCTGCTCGAAACGCTGTCGCTGGGCGCGGTGGAGATCGAGCGGGCCGGCAGTGACTTCACCGCTGACGGGGTTGTCTATCCTCCTTCAACACACGTTATTCGCCTGGGCCAACCAGCCGGCAACTACGCCAAGACACTGCTTGAGGTGCAGAAATACCCGGATCTGCGACGCTGGCCAGACGGGCCGCCGGCCGCGCCATACGACATCACCGGCCACACTCTTCCGCTGCAAATGGGTGTTCTGGCCGTCGAGGTCAAGAAACCATTTGAGGCAGCCCTTTCAAAAGTGGAACCAGAAAAACCACAGGGTACGATGTCGGGTGAAGGCGACCTCGGCTACGCCATCTCCGCTCGCACCAATCGCTCTGCGCAAGCCCTCAACCGCTTGCTACAAGCCGGTTTTACCGTCTACCGTCCAACACAGGACCTGGCTGAACTCGGCCTGCCCGCTGGCTCCAGCGTGATTCCTCAGCAGGATGGGCTCGCTGGATTGATCGAAGAGCTCCCGGCCGAACTGGGCGTCGATGTGGTCAAGCTCAATTCGCCGATTGATGTGCCCGGTATGCGGCAAGAGGCTCCGAGGATCGGCGTCTACTCCTCCTGGCAGCCAGCTATTGACGAGGGCTGGACGCGCTGGATATTTGAAGAGTACGAGTTTCCCTACACCCGTCTCTATAACCCTGATATCCGTCAGGGCAACCTGCGGGAGCGCTACGACACCATCGTGCTGCCCCAACAGTCAGCCAAGGACATCCTGGAGGGCAAGCCTGAGAAAAACAAATACAAGGAACCCTATCCACCTGAGTATGTCGGCGGACTTGGGACTGTCGGCGTCGAGGCGCTGACGCGCTTCGTTGAAGAGGGCGGCACATTGGTCGCCATTGACTCGGCCTGCGAGTTTGCGATCAAGCACCTGTATCTGCCGGTGCGCAACGTTGTTGAAGGTCTGAGCGAAGAAGAATTTTTCTGCCCTGGCACGTTGATGCGCTTGTTGGTCAACGGCACGCACCCGCTGGGGTTCGGCCTGAGACGCAACGAGATCGGCTTGTTCTCCGAGAGCCCAGCCTTCGAGCTGGATGGTTCAGAGAGCGGCACAATCGCCGCGCGTTACCCGCTGCATAACCCCGCCGTCAGTGGCTGGATTCTCGGGGCAGACAAGATCGCGGGCAAAGGCGCTCTGGTGGAAGCACCACTTGGCGCGGGCCGGGTCGTCCTGATCGGGTTTCGCGCTCAGTTCCGCGCCCAGGCGCGCGGTACGTATCGTGTCCTGTTCAACGCCGTCATGCGTGGGGGTCAAAGCGATGAGCGACTCTGCATTGGATAGCCTGCCGGTTCGTGACGTCGGCCAAACGATCTGGTCGACGCTTACCGGACGTACCAGCTTGGAGACGACGTTTTTAGTCATTTTGGCCTCTTGCAGAAGTCGTTTTAACACTGGATAATGC
>JACCZH010000455.1 GCA_013696045.1 Chloroflexia bacterium | reverse complement strand
GGATGTACGGGAACTCCGCCTGATACGCCAGCCAGTAGAGTGCCCTTGGCACGAAACCGGGTGCGTAGACCTTCGAGACGGTGTTGCCATTGAAGATCACCAGGCTCGTCAGTGCATGTGCGTGCGGTCGTCTCTCGTCATGCCGCACGAAGGCAGCCCGGATAAACGGGATATCACCAACCGCGCTCTGCACCTTCTGATAGGCAGCCAGGATGGCAACCAGCAGCAACCCCCCAAGCGCGTAGGCTCCCAGAACGTCCGACGGCCAGTGCGCGCCGTACCAGATGCGGGCGAATCCTACGACCACGATCATCATGGCCGAGAACGAGCGCATCGCCAGCGCAATCCAGCGGTTGTTCACCTCGCGGGCCAGAAAGAAGATCAGGCCGTAGAGCAGAACCGCACCCATAACGTGCCCGCTTGGGAACGACGCGGCTTCGATGTTCGTCACGGTGCGGGTGATCTCTTCGTAACCGTGTGGCCGGGTGCGCCCAACCAGCACTTCACTCACGAAATTGTTGATCAGACCGCCAATCGGCAGCGCCAGCATAGCGAGCGCGGGCAGCCACTTGCGAGCGACCACGAACGCTGCCATCAACAGAGTCCAGGTCGCAATCGCGCCAATGCTGCTGGTCATGGCATCAAACGGCCGGATAACCGTGACCAGGTATGGCAGGTCGATGCTCTGGATCAGCTTGATGCCCCAGAGATCGAACGGCGCGAAAGGCTCGATCATCGCGTCGGCCAACAGCACCCCGGTCAGCATCGCCAACAGCAGTGCCGGAGTCTTGAACGAAATGTGGCGAGCGCGCTCAACGCGCTCGTTGGTCCTGATACCGGTCCTTGAACCGGCGAACATGGTGGAAACCATGGTGAACTCCCCCAATGGTCGGCGCACTCGGGCGACGTCAATGTCGCATCCGGCGCTGTGCGTATACCGGTGGGCGGTTTCCCGGAGCGCGGGCAGCTGCGTACCCAGCCGCCTTGACTCACGTTGCGTTCGAAAAATGTGTGGCCACCTTGTTGCGGTTACCAGCATCGTTGCCGGTAGAAGCAGCCAGACCTCCCGCGAGCGCCGCCCGCTTGCGTATCCCCCGTGGACCGGGCGCGAACGACATTGCTGTCGCTGTCCACTTCGCGCCTCGTCCAATCCCTTCTTCGAGACTCACGTACTGTAGATCGCGTTGCAACGCTCCACATCGTGCGAACGGCGTGAGCCTGGCCGGGACCTTTCGACTTGGCGAGTTCAGTCTGTTGACGGAGAGAGCTTCTCCGCCTTTCGACGGAGGAAATCGTGTATTATGAGGAGTCTGAGAAGGAGAATGGCGGTCTGCCAGTCATCCCTTCGACTGCGTTCAGGGCAGGCTCTGACGAACGAAGGATGACCATCAAAACGCTGTTACTCTCCGCGAATGGGGAGTGACGGTAATCACTCTGGAATATATGTGACAAGGCTGACAATGATGAAGATCTATCTCTATCGCATCTCGGCGCTTCACCTTGTGCTGACGCTTGGTTTCGCAATCACCGTGTTCTTGACTTTCGCCGCCGCCCACGGTGGAACTATGCCGGGCGACACGCTAATCTCGCGTGAGATTCAGGCCGTGGAAGCAACCGGCGCCGGTGCGCTTGTCACATTCTTCAACAGCACATTCGACGCGCCGGTCCTGATCGCCATTACCGCTGTGCTGTCGTTGATCCTCGGTATCGTTGGGCGCTATGCTCAGATGGTCCTCCTGGCGGCCACGATCCTTGGCCAGGCAACCAACGCGGCGCTCAAGCTCATCATCGGCCGGCCACGTCCGGAAGACGGGTTGGTACAGGTAACAGAGCAGGCCAGCGGGCTCTCGTTCCCGAGCGGGCACACAATGGGAACCGTCGTTTTTTGCGGGATCATCGTTTACCTGTCGTTTCAGCTCATCCGGCATCGACAGCTTCGAATTCTGGTTCAGGTTCTGGCGGTGGCACAGATGTTCGCGGTCGGTTTTAGCCGGGTATACACCGGCGCGCACTGGCCGTCCGACGTGCTCGGGGGCTTCCTGTGGGGCGCGTGGTTTGTCCTGCTGTTGATCGTCTGTTACCGGAGGTTTGCGCCACGCTTCATGCCACAACAGCCGGTGACGGCGTAACGTCCCAGCAGGGACCGGACTCGACCGGCCTGACCCGGCTCCCTCGATGTTTGACGCGGAACAGAGGCTTTTTTCAGTTATCCTGAGGAAGGAAGGATCTCTGTTTTGACTCGTGTGCGGTGTGATCAGAGATCCTTCCTTCGTCAGGATGACTATTAACCGCGGAAGGTCGATACCCTGGCTGAGCGCGAGCCTGATTCATCAATGCCAGAACAGAGTAGAATCGCGCGCTTCACCGAACGGATGATGCGCCATCGTCGTGCGGTGCTCTCCACCTGGGGGATTGGCTGCCTTGTTCTTGCGGTGGTCGCGATTTTCATGGGCGCCAGGATCTTCAGCTTTGTCTGGGTTCCGGGGTTTGATTCGTCCACTGATGCCGCGCGCTGGAGCTTGAACGAGCAGACTGGCGACAACGCCTTCATCATTGTTCAAGCGCCAGACGGCGTTACGGCCCCGGAGATTCTGCCCCGGGTAGCGATGCTCTCAAACAGCGCCGCGCAAATTCCCGATGTGATCGGGGTGGTCTCGCCTTTCGATAACCCTGGCCAGATATCGGAAGACGGCACGATTGCCTATAGTGTGGTGCAGTTTGACGTATCTGCGGCTGACATCGACCCAACCAACATTGACCGGTTGCTTGACCTGGCTGAGGCCGTGTCCGGCGAAGATCTGAACGCCTCGATCAGTGGCTCGGTGATCGAGGCGTTCGATGTGCAGACGCCAGACAACGCGGCGCTGGCCGGGTTTGCCTTAACGCTGGTGATCCTGTTGGTGGCGTTCGGCTCGGTGATGGCGAGTGTGGTGCCATTAATGGCTTCGCTTGCTGCCCTGGCAGCCGGCTTTCTGGTGGTTGCCATTGCAACTCCGGTAATTGACGTAACACAGCTTGTTCCAGCCTTCTCACTCATGATCGGCATCGGCGTCAGCATCGACTATGCGCTCTATATCGTTGACCGGGTACGGCAAAACCAGGCTGCTGGCATGGAGAATGACGAGGCGATTGTCAGCGCGCTCGATAGCTCCGGCCGCGCGGTGATTTTTGCTGGGGCACTCGCTCTAATCCCGCTCGCCGGTCTCTTCATCGTTGGCGCTCCATTTATCGCATCGCTCGGGGTGGCCGGGATCATTGTGATTCTGTTTAGCGTGCTGGCGTCGCTGACCTTCCTGCCGGCGGTGCTCAGCTACTGTGCCGGTAGCCTCGACCGCTGGAAGATACCGAAGCTGTATAAGCCTGCCGGTTCAGGCACTGATTCAACTCCGTATAAAATTGCCGTCCGAGCTCTCGATCATCCAGTGCGCTACGTGTTGCTGATTGTGAGTGTTCTGGTTATCGCGATGCTGCCGCTCTTCAATATCAACCTTGGTTTTTCGCACGGTGGTGACAATCCGATTTCGGTCCACTCCAGCGACCCTCAGAGTGTGCTCGATCAAGGCTTCGGCGAGGGGTTTACCGGGCCGCTTATTGTCACGATCGAGGGTGAATCTCCAATCGATTCCGGCCAGATCGAGAGCCTGAGAAATGCCATTGAGGCGGATGAGGGTGTGGCTGTTACCTCGCCCGTCGTCTTTGGCCGCGACCCCGCGAGCGCTGTCTTTACTGTGCTGCCGGCCGACGAGCCGCAGTCGGACGAGATCCGCCGCACCCTGCAACGGTTACGCAACGACGTCGTTCCCGAGACGATGGGTGAGCTGGCAGACGGTGTCGTTGTCGGTGGTCCACCGGCCGAGCTGATGGATGTGACGACCACCCTCAGCAACCGCATGCTGCTCTATATTCTGGTGTCTGTGCTGGGAACCGCGTTGCTCCTGGCGGCCGTGTTCCGCTCGATCGTCGTCCCGGTCAAAGCGGTGATCGTGAGCGCATTATCCAGCGGCGCGGCGCTCGGGATCATGGTTGGCATCGTTCAGTGGGGATTCGTTGGCCGCTGGGTGGGCGCTATTGACACCGGTCCTATCGAGCCGTATGTGCCAGTTATGCTCTTTGCGCTGCTCTTTGGAATCTCGATTAACTACGAGGTCTTCCTGCTTAGCCGGGTACGCGAGGACTACGTTGAGCATGGTGACAACGACCGGGCGCTTGAGGCAGGATTGGCGTCTAGCGCGCGTTTCCTGGCGGCCGCTGCCGCGATAATGACGCGTGTCTTCTCAACCTTCCTGGTGATGGGTGATAGCCGCGCCACCCAACAGCTTGGGCTTGGGCTGGGCATCGCGGTCTTCATTGATGTGATGCTGATCCGCTTTGTCCTTGCTCCGGCGACGATGAAACTGTTAAGTAAGTGGAACTGGTGGTGCCCCGATTGGCTGGAGCGTTATCTGCCCGACTTCCATATCGAGCCCAGCGCCCACAGCACCGACGCGGCCCAGGCAGCGGCGGACTGATCTGAACTGAAAGGGAGAATCGACATCGCTGACCTGACCCACTTCGACGAGTCCGGCAAGGCCCAGATGGTGGATGTCGGCGACAAGGCTGAGACGCATCGCGTCGCCGTCGCCCGTGGACGGGTGACGATGCAGGCTGCAACCTTGCGGACGATTATCGAAGGCACTGCCAAGAAGGGCGATGTCCTGGGAGTTGCACAGGTGGCGGCCATCATGGCCGCCAAAAAGACGAGTGACCTGGTGCCGATGTGCCACCCGCTAAGCCTGACCGCGATCAATGTCCGTCTGGAGCCGGACGAGGCCCGATCTTCTATTGAGATCGAGGCACGTGTCGAAACGCACGGCAAAACCGGTGTCGAGATGGAGGCGCTGACCGCCGTCTCGGTGGCGGCCCTCACCATCTACGACATGGTCAAAGCCATCGACCGGGGCATGACCATCGACGCTATCCACCTCGCCCACAAGAGCGGTGGTAAGTCAGGTAATTGGGACGCGGAGCAGTAATTGCTTGTCATTCCGACCGGGCACCAAGTGGGTGCCCGGTCGGAATGACAGTAGGGATGGACTGTGGCTGTCGCAATCGTTCTACACGTACACCCGAATCAGGATGTCGGTCGGCTTGAAGCCGTTGCAAGGATTCTGGTCGTTGGGGCTGGCGCAGATGGACACCAGGCTGTCCATGTGGGCGCGCAGGATGACGGCGTCGTTGCGCTCGGAGATTGGCTCGCGCACCTCAATCTCTCCACGCGCTTTGAGGCCGACGTTCATAAACCAGTTAACCGAGTCCGGAACGCGGTCGTGGGTGACACCCCGGTTGGCGAGCGCCTTGCGGAAGTTATCCATGCAATTGAAATGCTTCTCGGCCCCGTAGTCGTCGCGATATGACTGCTCGTCGCAGGGCGGCATCAGCAGGTCGTGGCGGCCGACACTATCCTCGATGAGGGAGAACATCTTGTTGCGGCGGTTGCTATAGAGCCCATGCTCCTTTGTCAGCATCATTGAGCGATTGATGGCGCGCGTGGTGGCCGGGGAGAAGTACTCCTCCATGTCGTGCAGGTTATAGGCGATCATCACCGCAACCTGCTTGCCGAGCATGTCGGTGATTTGAAGAAACTGGTCGGCCTTGACGTCGAAGACGCCAGCCTGGCTCGGTCTGATCTGCATTGCGCGCCGCGCCATGCGGCCGGCGAGCGGTCCCATGCTTATCGTCATGTACGGTTCTCGATCTTCCCAGTGATTAGAGCGATTTCCAGAATGGTTGTTATCTCGACCTCTAAGCTGTCATCTCGACTGAAATGGAGCGATCTTGGTCCCACCGGTGCTTGGGTTGCCTGGAGATCGCTGCGACTTAAAGGGTACCCCGCGGTCGAGATGACAGACGCTCTAAAGCGCTGTCGACGATACCTATGCGCGCGGATTATACCGGCAGACGCTCAGGCTCTGCCGTTCTCGCCACTGTATTTGCCAATAACAACGCAGGCGTTCTGCCCACCGAGGCCGAACGAGTTGCTGAGCGCTGCCCGGATAGCGAGCGGACGGGCTTCGTTGGGGACATAGTCCAGGTCGCACACCGAGTCGGGTGATTCCAGGTTAATCGTGGGATGTATACGGCCTTCGTGGACGCTGAGCGCGGTAACGGCGGCCTCGATCGCTCCGGCCGCGCCCATCATGTGGCCGGTCATCGACTTCGAGGCGCTGATGGCGATCCTGCGCGCATGTTCTTCACCAAGCGCGAGTTTGATCGCCTTGGTTTCGGCAATGTCACCCAGCGGGGTACTGGTGGCGTGGGCGTTAATGTAATCAACGTCGTCTGGTCCGATACCGGCATCCTTCAGGGCGGAGGTCATCGCCAACGCAGCGCCACGGCCTTCAGGTTCGGGCGCGATCGCGTGGTAGGCGTCGGATGACGAGCCCGCACCCAGCACCTCGGCGTAGATCCTCGCGCCGCGAGCGTGGGCGTGTTCGAACTCTTCCAGCACCAGAATGGCCGCGCCTTCGCCGATGACGAAACCGTCGCGGCCGGTGTCGAACGGGCGGCTGGCCTTTTTGGGAGCGTCGTTTCTGGTGCTCGCGGCTTTCAAAACCATAAATGAGGCCACGAACAACGGGAAGACGCCGTGCTCGGCCCCGCCGGCCAGCATCAGGTCCGCGTCACCCCGCCTGATGGTTGCCGTTGCGTCGGCGATGGCTTGTCCCCCGGTCGCGCAGGCGGTGGTGACGGTTGAGTTTGGACCGCGCATCTGAAATGTCTGGGCAATGTAATACGAAGCCATGTTGTGCGGGAACGTAGTCATGAAGTGAGGTGAGACCTTGCGGTAGCCGCGCTCATCCAGCGTACGGCTCATGTCGTTAATCTCGGCCATGCCTCCGGCTGCCGTTCCGACTATGACCCCGGCTCGCTCTCCGTCGAAGCTGCCTGCCTCTAGACCGGCGTCGGTTACAGCCTGCCCGGCAGCCGCCAGTCCAAAGTGCGCGTAGCGGGCCAGGTTGCGAACGGTTTTGGCGTCGATGCCCGGTAGGTCAGGCGTGCCTTTGATCTCGCCAGCAATTTTTACCGGAAAATCCCCAGTGTCCCAATTCTCTATGCGGCTGATGCCGGACTCGCCGGCCAGGAGTTGCCGCCAGGTGGCGGGCATACTGTCAGCCAGCGGTGTCAGCGCCCCGATGCCGGTGATGACAACCCGGCGACGATCGTGATGACCGTTTGATGATGCGGCTTGAGCCACGCTTGTTTCCACTTCTCCATACGCGCTGGGAACCCTTAGAATGAAGCGATGGTACCAGACTGCCGGGCCAGAGGGCGCCCGGTCTTGTGGCATAGTTGCCGGGCTGACAATACTGGAACGAAGGACTGCCTGGGTATGAACATCAACATCGGACTCGATCCGATCCTGCTGGAGCTTGGCGGGGTCGCCATTCTGCGCTGGTATAGCCTGGCGATTACGGTGGCGATCTTTGTCGCTGTCTGGCTAACTGATCGCGAAATGCACCGCAAGGGAATGGACACCAGTAACTACGGTGGCATTGCAACCTGGGCGATCGTCCTGGGCATTATCGGGGCACGGGTATTCCACATCTTTGACGACCTCGACGGTTATTTGAGTGACCCTGCCCGCATGTTACAGATCTATCGAGGGGGTCTGGCAATCTGGGGGGCGGTGATCGGTGGCTTTCTAGGTGTTGTGATTAGCACCAGAATCTATAAGATGCCGCTGCTGCCCATGATAGACGCAATAGCTCCGGGTCTGGTGCTCGGTCAGGCACTCGGCCGTTTCGGCAATATCGTGAATGGAGATGCCTGGGGAGCGCCCGCTCCAGACGCCTGGTTCACCTTTACCTACACCAACCCTGAATCCTTCATCCCCAACCGGCTGCTCGGCGTGCCGACTCACCCATACCCTGTTTATGACATGGCGTTGAACCTGGCCGTCTTTGCGCTCATCATGTGGCTACGCAAGAAAGACTTGCCGCACGGTGGGCTCTTCGCGATCTATCTGCTGGTCTACGGTTTTGGACGGGTCTTTGTGCATTCGTTGCGCGAGGAAGTAGTGTGGTTCTGGGGCTTGCAGAACGCCCAGGTGTTCTCGATCCTCGGCATGATGGCCGGGGCGCTGGGACTGGCGTACCTGTACTGGCGGCGGCAACGTCATCAGGAAAACGCCCCGCCGCCGGTAGGGGTGACTCGTTGAGTCGCCCGGGCGAGGCAGCGCCTCGCCCCTACGAACCCAGCGAATATTCATCCCAAGATCAAGAACGATTGAGCCACCCCTGCACATCAGCGGTATGCTCGCGATAATGCTCGGCGGCGTTGCCGTCGATGGCTTGCCAGACGGTCGTGCCTTCACGGTAGTACGCGCCGACTTGCGGGGCGAAGTCGCGGATGTCCTTGGAAACGGCGTCATCTGGTAGTTGCTCAACCACGTCGACGAGCCTGGCATGAACCTCATCAGCTTCGGTGCGAATGTCGTCAAGAGCACGGTCGCGGTTCTGCTCGTAGAAGCGGGCGTTGCGCTCGTCCAAGGTCGCTGTGTCTTCGCCCTCGGGATAATTCCAGGCTGGCGGCTGTTCCTGTAGAGCCGGCTTCAGCCACTCGATTGTCCAGCGCTCGTAGATGGTGATGTGAGCGATCAGGTCCTTCACCGACCAGTCGCCGGCCGCGCCAGACTCGATCATGCGCTCCTCGGGAATCTGGCTCAGGATTGACTCCCACTCCTGGTGGTCTGCGCGCAGAGTTAAGCCGAACGTTTCCTTGATCATCTCGGCGGTCATTGAGGGCGCTCCAATCGTAACTTGTATACATGTCTTTAACGGTTACAGATTGACACAAGAATGCTAACCTGTCAAGTGTAAATCGCTGGTTACGTTCTTTCGCTTCGTGGACGGGAATCGAATTGGATACTCCCGCTGAATATGCCTCTTTGTCAAAGAAATTGTGACCACCATCCCGGCTGTGCTATCCTCATTTCGTCCACGAATCCTGTGGAAGCTGTGGTGCTGTAGCCAAGTGGTAAGGCAGGAGTCTGCAACACTCTGATCGGCGGTTCGAATCCGCCCAGCACCTCCAACGCTCCGCCGCTGATGTCACACCCGCCAGGCGCGGGTGTCTGTGTTTCCGGCTCACTAGAAGTGTTGGGCGCTAACTGTGACACGCTCCCTCCGGCTTTTGCTCGTCTGGCTGCCGATGCTGCCGCTGTTGCTGGCTTGTAGCGGACCCGACGAGACGCGGATCGCTGAAACCGAGACCCCAACTGTCGCCGCTCTCAGCGCGACCCCAACGAGCACCGCTACCGCAACAGTTGAACCATCCGTAACGGCAACCGCAACCTCGCCAGCTACGCCGTCCCCTGCTGCAACAGGCACGATGGTTCCATCCCAGGCTCCGCCAACTGCAACGGCAACCGCGACTCCGGAGGCGGAGCCGACTCCGCTGGGACAAAGCCCGCCGCCAGCCTACGTGCCCGATCCACGGCCTGTTGACCAACAGGTGACGCTGCCGGATATTGACACCCATTATCAACTGGATATCACTGAGATTAACGTCGATACCGGCTTCGTCCAGGCAAGTCAGACCATCACCATTCGCGAGTTCCGCGAGCCGCCGCCCGAGCAGCTCATGCTCCAGGTTGTGCCGGCTGGCTACGGCTTTTTCACACTTGACAGGATGGCGTTGAACGGTCAGGAGATAACGCCGGGCACGCTGAACGATGGTTTCACGCTGGTGGTTGATCTGCCGCAGGGGATTCAGGCTCCGGCCGAGCTGGCTATCGAGTTCCATCTGAATGTCGGGATCGACCCAACCGGCTGGGGTTATTCGATGCTGGATGCCGACGTGCTGCGGCTAGGCTACTGGTATCCGGCCATTTCCGACGACCATAGCTTCGGCGATTTGCTCGATCCATCCTATACTCGAGTCTCTGGCTTTGATGTTTCGGTCACCACCGAGCCGGGCATGCCGATCGCCCACACCGGCGATCTGGCAAGCGAGGAACCGCAGCCTGATGGACGGGTGCGCTATAGCTATAGTTCGACAGACACCCGTGATTTTGCGCTGGTGCTCTCGCGCAGCTACCAGGTAGTGAGTACGATCTCGGCAACCGGTGTCGCGGTTGAGTACTACTGGCGCTCGGCGGCTGACGGTGGTCTCTCAGCGGAGGCCGCCGAGCAGCGCAGGCAGAACGTGCTGTTCTGGACGGCGGACGCCGTTGACCGGCTGTCCGCGCTGCTGGGTCCCTATCCTTACTCGACCTTGCGTATAGTGGACGCCGGTCCGGCCCAGCCAGCCGGGATTGAGTTCGCGATGCTGATCTACATTGCACCGAACTACCCGTCGCTCGACCGCCTGATCTACCACGAGGTCGCCCACCAGTGGCTGTACGCCATTATCGGCACTCGCACCCAGATTGACGGCTGGGTTGATGAGGGTGGGGCCGAGTTTTTTGAGCGCGGGCTGCCGACTGACTTTGCCGAGGTTCCACCGGTTCCGGCAGAGGGATATCTGTTTCCGCTGGACGCCCATCAGGATGAAATCGAGGGCGCCGGCCGCAACCAGGGCTACTTCTCGATCTACGAGCAGGGTGCGCGCTTCTACTACGACGTCATGAGCCTGATGGGCTGGGATGCTTTCTGGGCCGCGATGACCGATTTCTATGAACGTTTCCGCTTCGAGATCGCCACGGCCTATGATCTACTGGCGCTCTGGCAACGGCACAGCGATGTCGATCTGCGCCCGCTCTATCGCGAGACGTTTCGCTATGAGTGGATTGATAACCTGGCGGACCCAGGGGTTGAGATTCAACAGGGCTGGGTGCCTATACTTAGCCTGCGATCCACAGCGGGGGCGGATCGCAACTGATTCCCCGGCGAAGGCCGGAAACGAAACGTATCGTCATGACAACTGGTTTCTCGCTGCTCTCGTCCCGCGCCAGTGACGCCGGGCGGGTGCGCGCTTTCAACGAGGACACGATTGAGTCGCGCGAGCCGTCGACTCCGTTTGAGCGTGCCCACAATGGAACGGTTTGGGTGCTGGCTGATGGGTTTGGGCCTCTCGAGCGCGCTCAACACGCCAGCCAGCTGGCCGCGAAAACGCTGGTCGACCACTACTGGAGCGCTGCCGTCTCCGACCACGGGCTACGGTTGCGCCAGGCCGCTGAACGCGCCAACCGTATGCTGTTCAGCCTGAACGCGCCGGGAACTGATTATGGCGCGATGTGTGGCGCGACCATTCTGGCCGCAGCGGTGGTCGATGAGCGGCTGTATGTGGCGAATGCTGGCAAATCACGGGCATATCTGATCGAGCGCAATCGTATCGAGCAGCTCACCCATGATCACACCTGGGTCGCCGCCGAGGTTGAAGCCGGACACCTGACGCCTCAAGAAGCCATCGGCCACCCCCGGCGCAACGTCGTGACCCGTGCGCTGGGAGTTGAGGAGACGCCGAGCATTGACCTCTTTGAGCATGATCTGAAGGCCGGCCAGATGTTGCTCCTGTGCACCGACGGCCTGACCCGTCACCTCAGCGATACCGAGATCGTCGCCATCCTGTCCGTTCCGAACCTGTCCGATCCTGCTGATGCGCTTGTTGAGGCCGCGAATCAGCGCGGCGGCGCCGACAATGTTAGCGCGGTTGTTGTGCGAGTGGCCGATGCCGCGCCCAAGCCGGAGGGCATGGTCGAGCGGCTGTCGATTCTGCAGGGCGCTGGCAGGTCGCTCGGAAGGTCGCTTGATCTTGATGAGACGATCGATACGGCCATGCAAGAGCTATTGGCCCTCCTGGGCGGCGAGCATGCAGCGGTGATTCTCTGTGACGAGCATGGCAAGCCCGACGTTGAAGGCGCGCGCCAGTTCACCGTCACACACGATGGCCGTATCCAGCCTGCCGCCGGTCAGCGCACCATCAGCCGTTCGATTGTCAAACGGGTCGTCAGCGGAGGGCAGCCGGAGATTATCGGTGACGCGCTCAGCGATCCCCAATATGCCAGCCAGTCTGTCGTCGGCCTGTCGCTGCGATCCATTCTGTGTGTGCCGCTGCTGGCTCGTGAGAGGACGATTGGCGCGCTCTACCTCGACTCATCAATCCAGACCGGCACGTTTACCCGCGACGATCTCGATCTGCTGGTGGCTTTCGCCGGCCAGGCGGCGGCCGCCATTGAAAACGCCCGGCTGTACAGGGCCACGGCTGAGCAGGCCGAGAGCCTGCTGCGCATCCAGGCGCACCAGCAGTCAATCATCCGCTCGATGTCTTCGGCGTTGATTGCTGTTGATGGCTTGGGCCGGATCACCACCTGGAACCCGGTCGCGGCCGAGCTTTTCGGGGTGGAGATCGCCGCGGCCGAGGGCTGTCACATCGATGAAGTGTTGCAACCGCCGGTGTCCAGTTGGTTGCGGGCTCTGATGATTCAGGCTCAGGACGACAACGCCACGATGTCTGTCGGGCACGACTGGCACGGCACAATCGGCGACCGCGAGCGTGTATATCTGGCGGCGCGGGTCGCGATTTTGCGACCCGCCGAGGGC
>JACCZH010000451.1 GCA_013696045.1 Chloroflexia bacterium | reverse complement strand
CCACAGCCCTGAAGGACGAGCAGACGAGCGCAACTGCCTTTCACCTCAAGCTCGACCGCAGGGATCTCCAATACAGGCTCGTGGAGATCGCCAGCCGCATCCGTATTCCCGTCCAACGCACGTTCTTCGGCGACCAGACAATTGCCGTCCGCCGGCGCGACTTTGAGGCGATAGGCGGGTACAGCAATCTGATGCTGATGGAAGATGTCGATCTGTCGCGCCGCCTGCGCAAGATAGGAAAGCTGCGGATCCTTCCCGCCCTCGTCACCACGTCCGCGCGTCGCTTCCAACGCTATGGGGTCCTACGAACCCTTGCGATGATGACCGGATTCCAGATTGCCTACAGTCTTGGAGTCTCAGCAGATCGCATCGCGCGCTGGTACGCAGCCGTACGATAAGGCAATCCGGACTGCGACATCAGACCACCAACCTGAAAGGACCGCACTTCATGGAACCGCTACATTTCATTGACGAAAATGGCAACGAGATATCCTCTTCCGCCTGGCATGGTCAGCCTGTCGTACTCGTGTTTCTGCGCTGGTTAGGTTGACTGCCGTGCATCGAGCATCTCGCGCAGTTGCGTGAGCGCAGGGACCACTTTGAAGAAAGAGGGGCACGCGTCTATGCCGTTACGTTTGAGTCGGCAAACCAGGTTCATGCGTTTCGCGAGCGCGAAGGAGTGGATATCCCGATTCTCCGTGATCCACGTCGGGCAGCATACAAGGCGTGCGGAATCGATCGGAAACCAGTGCAGACTATCTCGTCGCCCGCAACTATCTGGTACTACCTTCGCCAGACTCTGAAAGGGAAATTGCCGCACGCGCGTCGCAGCGACTACTTCCAGTTAGGCGGAGATGTCGTTCTATCGTCGAGCGGTGAGCGTTGCTGGGTGTATGCCAGCCGCGAGCCGGCGGACCGCCCGGACATAGACAAGATCCTGAAGGCTATCGATGAGTGCACCAGCAATTGACCCGCGTCGCCTCGCCGGCGAAGTGCAGCAACTGATGGGCTTGACCGATACGCCCGTGCTACGCTTCCTGGCTCGCGGCGAGTACAGCATCAACTATCAGATGGAGATTCCAGAAGCGTCAGCGGTAATCCGGATTGTCACCGGATCCCAGATCGGAATGTAAGCTGGTCTACATTCCGGCTGGAGTCGTCGCCGGCAGAGGAGGAACAGACGCAGGCTCTTCTCTGTCCCAGACCTATGCTCGGCACAAGTTTCGAAGCGCGACCCGCGCTTCCGGCACGACCTTCGGCATCGAAATGAAGGTTGCCGACGCTCCGAGGAGACACCAGAGAAAGAACGCCCGGTGCTTCGTCTACTGGTCTATCATCAGCTTCCCAACGGCGAGAGTATCGTCGCCGACCTTCGCCGCCAGGGCGAGCGGGATCCACGGCTCCCTTTCGGCGCGGTCTTGGTCGGCCATCGCGACGAGGACCGTAGTCATCGCATAACTGGCCAAGCCCAAAGCGGCGTCCGGCGTCTTCAGCAGTGTGTATGCCTCCGGAGCCGCATCGACCTCGTCGGCATTCAGTCTGGGCAACGGCGGCTCCGGCAGAGGACAGACAATTCCCATCTGATACAAGGTAATAAGTCCCATCGTGGCACTTGCTACGAGCGAGAGCCCGACAATAGCTCGTCGTTGCTGAAGGAAACTTCCAGAGCTCGCCACAAGGTCTGACTCCGTATTTGTGCCGCCATCTTCATTCCCCTCTTGTTGGTGGAGCCCAGTTCACACCGTACATGGCTGTCTTCATGACATGTTGCCGCCACACCCGACTGTGGCAAGACCCAGAATACGTGGCACATCGAAGCAGCTGCCTGTCGACTGCCCATGATTGCCCGGTAATCCACGGCTGCAGCCGACCAGTTAGATAACCATAACTAGCCGTTCATGCCGCAAAAGCGGCAGCCCATGAAGTGGCATCATTGACGGAGAGATACCTTTTGGAAGTAATGAACGGACGAAGGTCTTATGAGCGAGTCTGCTGTCGTCTATCGATCCAACATCGATATCGAACGAGTGAAGGGCCCTCTGCGTCGAGCCCACGTGCCGGCACACGACGACCCCATCTTCTTTGGGGTTCACAGCGGCATTGCCGAACACTATGGGGTGGATCCAGATGTGCTTGAGCCGCACACAACGACGATTGATTACCTGGTCGCGGCCGCGGCCGGCTGACTGACCGGCACCTTTGGCGGCGCGCTGGAAGCGCGTCATATTCCGGCCGGGGAGGGTCATCTCTCCTCACACACCATCGGCGAGATCGAAACGGATGACGGCGTCCTCGTTGTGAGACGAATCCACGTCACCTACCGCTTGCGGCTGGAGCGCGAGCGCCGCTCGGCCGCAGAGCGAGCACATGCGGTACACCACGATGCATGCCCGGTCTATCGCACCATAAAACAATGCGTGGCAATCACGACATCACTGGAGATGGATGACCTGTAGCGGCCTGACACGGGTTCAGGACAAGGTATAGAAGGCACCGAGAATCGCACCGTAGACGAGGTGCGCAGCGATAGTTGCGATTGGCGTGCGACGGCCATAATTCAGCGCCGCTACCCCAGGTGGCTGGAGTTGGCGTGTCGGAGACGGGCCATGCTGCTCGCTGGCCATACGTGGGTGAAGGCTCGGGAGCATCTGCATGCCTACGAGAAGCACAAACATGCTATGCACCAGACCAATGCTCGCGCCGAGCCACCACGTCGCCCGATCCCAGCTCTCGAACGCCATGGCATACAGGAGCGCAAAAATCCAGCCGTTCATCAGGTGAAAGCTGAATCCAACCAAGGGTGCCCGATCGCGATTCGGCGTCAGCATCGTGCCCAGCATGAGCGGGAGGCTCATCCTCGTCAGGTGCAACTGCTGTGCCGCAACCATGATCGATGTCAGCACGATCGTTGCAACGAACCCCCACAAGAGGATACTCTCCCAGCTCAACGCTCTTCCTGCCCTTTCACTCTGTCGTATCCACGAACGCCAGCCAGGCTCATTGCCGCATTAATGAGCCCGATATGGGTAAAGGCTTGTGGGAAGTTCCCTAGCGCGGCTCCACTACCGGGATCCACCTCTTCGGCATAAAGGCCCAGGTCGTTGGCATAGCCCAGCAGTTCCTCGAAATGAGCCATTGCGCCGACGCGATCACCCGAGAGCATTTGGAGCTCGACGCCCCAGAAGCTGCAAATGCCGAATGCTCCCTCGCTGCCCTCCAGCCCATCGTCGTCATCTCGGTAGCGATAGAGCAGCGCTCCAGCGCCTAGCCGCTCCCGGAGGTTCCCGAGGGTGGCCACCATCCGCTCGCCGCCCGGATCCGTATAGCCATTGATGCCGAGCAGTGCCAGACTCGCATCGAGCTCTTCCCCGTCAAAGACGCTCACGTAGCTACCCAGGCGCTGGTTGAAACCCTGCTCTTCGATTGCCCTGCGGATCTCCTGCATTTCCGCCTCGAACTGGTCGATTGGCACCGAGACGTGTCGTTCTTGATGAAGCCTCACCAGACGCTCGAGACCCAGCCAGCACATCGCCTTCGAGTAGGTGTGGTGACGCTTCCCTGAGCGGACCTCCCAGATCCCCTCATCTGGCTCCCGCCAACGGCGACAGATCACGTCACCAAGTCGGGCCAGACGACGGGCACTGGCGCCGTTCAATTGACCGCCACTCCGGACATACTCGTAGCTCGCATTGATCACGTCGCCATAGGTATCAAGCTGGAACTGGCCCGCCGCGTCGTTACCAACCCGGACAGGACTGGAGCCACGATAGCCCTCGAAGTGATCGATCTCCCGCTCGACGAGCCGGGTCTCACCATACACGTCATACAGCACCTGTACCTCAGGCTCGGATAGATGCGTGGCGTGTTGCATCCAGTTCAAGAATGCCTGCGCCTCTTCAACGTAGTTGAGGTCGAGCAGCGCCCGGACCGTGAGCGAGGCGTCGCGCAACCAGCAGTAACGGTAGTCCCAGTTCCGCACGCCACCGATCTCCTCCGGTAGCGATGTCGTTGGAGCGGCCACGAGTGCTCCAGAGGGCGCATACGTCAGGAGCTTGAGGGTGATTGCGCTGCGCATGACGGCATCGCGATATGGACCATCATAGCTGCAGTGTCCTGCCCAACGCTGCCACCAACGCAGCGACTGAGCTAACTGCTCGTTGAGCTGATCAACAAGCGGAGCCAGAACGGATGGCTCCTCGCGATTGAAAACCAGCGACACCGCGTAGCGCTTACCGGCACGCACGTGAAAACGCGCATACGTCGTCGAACGATCATCACTGATCGTCAGGGGGATATCGCTGCGCAAGTTACAGACGCCGCCCTGGTGCGCAAACACCATGCCGAGAGAACCCTGATCAACCAGCCGCGCGACGCTGGTTGCGTAGTCAGGCCTTGGCCGGACATCAACCTCACACTCGGGCTCTCCTTCAATGCCTTCAATAACTCGCAGAATGGCGTGATCGGGCCACAATTCTGTGCCTTTCTCGGCCTCAGACCGTACCGGCATCAGATCAATAAGCCGGAACCTTCCGGAAGCGGTGGTGAATGTCGTCTCGAGAATCGCGCTGTCGTCGAGATAGCGGCGCTCGGTCGTCGCTTCTTCGACCGGACCAATGCGGAAGTGGCCCCCTTTTTCTGCGTCGAGAAGGGCTGCAAAGAGGCTTGGTCCGTCGAAGCGAGGCAGGCAGAACCAGTCGATGGAGCCCGCGCGCGAGACGAGCGCCGCCGTCCGGCAGTTTCCAATGATCGCGTAGTCCTCAATGGGGAAATAGGACACAATATGCCAATCCGATGGTACGCACTATTCTCGCCAGAACGATGCCAGCAGCCGCCATCATATCCGGACTCTGCAACGTTTACGGTTGCCCCGGACCAGATCGTGTATGTATGGGTCCAGGTTCAGCCACCATGTACGTGTACCCGGGCTACGGCATGACCTGCACACATTTACAAGCACTGTTCATCTCAAGAGGGGACCGCAGAGACGTGCGCTCAATTTCGTCCGTACCTCTTCTGTTGCTCGCAGCTCACGCAGCACAGCAGGAGAGTTTCGCGACGTCTCGATGGAAGGCCAAAGCGCCAAGCTTGAGGCCTTCCACGTCGGATGGGAACAAATTGCCGTGTTCCCGGAGTGGCAACGTCTTGACTCCATCTCTGGTAAAGTAACTTATCCGGCCCACATCCATGCGCCCCGATCGTCTCCTGTCTCAGATGCATGAGACACCAGTGCGCAGTATTCTCGTCGTGGGGCCGCCCGAGGACATGTCACTCGCTGACTGGCAACGCGTCGCGGACGTGAATCTGACTGGCGCCTTCCTCTGTGCTCGTGAAGCAGCACGCGTCATGATCGCAGGCGGACAACGGTTCAGCAAGAAACAGGGATCAGCCCACCGGTCGCAGGCACACTGGCTGCCCGGGAAGAGAAGTGTCGTCGTCGGTCCAGCCGCGAGTCTCACAGC
>JACCZH010000425.1 GCA_013696045.1 Chloroflexia bacterium | reverse complement strand
CGGAGAGGCCAACAGGGCGCAATGAATTGCGCCGCTACCAAGGTGTGGGCGGCCTATGAACGCCAAAGGGACGGCCAAACTCCAGGTCAAGGATGTCGCCGTCCGATTTCCGTTGGGCCGCGGCATTGTCACCGCGCTGGCCGGCCTCTCGTTCAGCATCGCGCAGGGGGAGTTCTGTGCCGTCGTTGGACCGTCTGGCTGCGGAAAGAGCACTCTGCTGCGGCTGATCGCCGGACTGGCCCAACCGGCAGAAGGTAGCGTGGACATTCACTCAGACGGCAGCGAAAAACCGCTTCAGTCCATGGTGTTCCAGGGCAACTCGGTGTTCCCCTGGATGACCGTGCTCCAGAACGCAGCCTATGGGTTAGAGATGCGTGGCGTCTCACAGCCAGATCGCGAGGATGTCGCCGAACGGTTACTCATCCAGGTAGGTCTTGGCGAGTTCCTGAACGCCTACCCATCTCAACTCTCCGAGGGGATGCGTCAACGAGTCGCCATCATCCGCGCCTTCGCAGTCGATCCCGAAGTGTTGCTCATGGATGAGCCGTTCGGGGCCCTGGACGAACAAACCCGCATCATCCTGCAGGATGAGCTCCTGAAAATCTGGGAAGCCACCGGCAAGACTGTCGTCTTCGTCACGCACTCCATCGATGAAGCCATGATCGTGGCCGACCGCATCCTCGTGCTCAGCGCCCGACCCGGCACAATCAAAGCCGATATCCGTGTCCCTTTCCCGCGCCCGCGCTCCGTCGAAACCGTGCGCTCGAACACCGAGTTCAATCAGTTGTTCCTGCACATCTGGTCGCTGCTACGCGATGACGCTGCAAGCGCGGTTGGGGCGGCGCGATGAATGTTCCGTGTCATGTCAGCATGGATGTTTCCAAAGACATTCGCCCGTTTGATAGTCATCCTGAGGAACGAAGGATCTCTGGCCGAATCTCTCAAGAGCAAAACCAGAGATCCTTTGTTCCTCAGGGTGACTGGAAAGTGCACCGGCTTTCCCTGAACAATCAATTCCCGAAACTAGGTATTCGATGAGTACTGGCGCCAGGCGCTGGCTCACACTGCTCCTTGCCCTTGCAGGGCCGGTACTGGTCCTCGGCATCTGGGAAGCGCTGTCGCGCGGCGAGGTCATCAACCCGTTATTCTTCCCGCCACCAACCAGCCTCGAAGACACGACCCGTGAGCTGATCGCCAGCGGCGAGCTCTGGGCACACCTGCGTGCCAGCCTGGGCCGAATCGTGGCCGGATTCCTTCTGGCATCAGCGCCGGGCGTTCTGCTCGGCCTTTTGATGGGGCTCTGGTGGCCGCTGAGGGCGTTGTTGAATCCAATTGCCGTCTCGTTCTTCGCCATTCCAAAGATCGCTATCCTGCCGCTGGTCATCATTATCTTCGGACTCGGCGAAACGTCGAAGATCGCGATGGTCGCAATCAGCGTCTTCTTCCTGGTCGTCGTCAGCACCATGAGCGCCGTCCTGGAGGTCGATAGCCGCTACTTCGACGTCGCGCGCAACGCCGGCGCGTCCTGGTGGCAGCAAGTCAAGACTGTAGCGCTACCCGGCGCGTTGCCCGGCATCTTTACCGGACTCAGGCTGGCGCTTGGCTTCTCGCTGCTGGTGATCGTCGGGACCGAGTTTCTTGCGGCGAACGAGGGTATCGGGCATCTGATCTGGAACTCGTATCAGACATTTGCCATCGAGAAGATGTACGTCGGCCTGATCGTCACCGGCCTGCTGGGCTGGATGCTGAACCTTATGATGGACGAGGTCGAGCGTGTCGCTATCCCGTGGCGCGGCGCCGACACGTCCAGCTTGCGGCTGCCGGTGCCCGAGTCGGTGCATAACTGGTACATGGCCACCCGGCCATTCTCGTTCACCGCGTCGATCGTGCCGGTGCTGGTGGGAGCCTTCCTCGCCGCCGACGAAGGCTCGTTCAGCCTCTCACTTCTCATGCTGGTCGTGGTGGCTTCGGTGCTGGTGCATGCCGGCAGTAACCTGGTTAACGACTACTACGACCATGTCAAGGGCGCCGACGCCCCGCACCAGCTCGGACATGGCGGGATGATCCAACGCGGGCTCATCTCCCCGCGAGCGATTCTGATCTTTGGCCTTGTCCTGTTCGGCGTCGCAACTGCTATAGGGCTGGTGATCGTCTATTTGATCGGCTGGCCCGTTCTGCTCTTCGCGCTACCGAGCCTCGCGGCAGCCTATTTGTACACCGGCGGACCCAAACCACTGGCCTACGTCGCACTGGGTGAGGTCACAGTCTTTATTTTCATGGGACCAATGATCGTCGTCGGCAGCTACTACGTCCAGACTCAAGGGATTTCCTGGACGGCCTTCCTGCTCTCGGTACCGATCGGCCTACTGGTAACAGCCATCCTGCAAGCCAACAACATCCGCGATATCTCGGACGACGCCAAGGCAGGCAAACGCACGCTGGCAACTTTCATCGGTCATAAATGGGCAGTGAGAGAGTACGTCTTGCTCGTCTTTGGCGCTTATGTCACACTGGCAGCCATCGCGCTAGGTGGTCTTGCTCCGGTCGGGATCGCCATCGTGTTCCTGACCCTGCCGCGCGCCATTGAGCTGGTCCGGATCGTCTCACGTCGCGCCGAGACACGCACCCTGAACTCGGTCTTGCGCCGCACCGCCGGGCTACACCTCCAATTCGGTCTGCTCGTTTCCGCCGTGCTGCTAGCTTCGGCGGTGTTCGTCACATAGAGACGCGTCGAGGCGCACGCCAGAACGAACGTGAGACACGGCGCCGATGAACCTGACCGATGAACCACGGCTCGCGGAACTCATCGTCGCCCTGTCCCGAATCACCGCGCTGGGCATGGGACAATTTCCCGACGAAACGATTCGCTCATGCCTGCTCGCCATGCGTCTCGCCCAGCGGATGGACCTCGGGAAGAGCGACGTTCGTGACATCTACTACGTGACGTTGCTCCAACACGCCGGTTGCACCGCTTACGCATACGAGACGGCGGCCCTGTTCGGAGGTGACGATATTGCCGTAAGGGCAGGCGGCGCCAGGATAGATTTCACCAACCCGATGGAGGCACTCCCGTACCTTCTGATGGAGGTGGGAAGTACGGCGCGCCCTATTGGCCGAGCGCGAGCCGTGATCCTGGCAGTCAGCAAGGGTAACGACTTCAGCAGAGAGCTATCCCGCGCCAACTGCGAGGTAGCAGTTCACATGACCCGCCGGCTGGGTCTGGGCAGCGGCGTTCAGCGCAGCCTGAACGAGATCTATGAGCGCTGGGACGGCAAGGGCAATCCACAAAAGCTCGCCGGTGACGACATAGCCCTGCCGGCACGCTTCGCCCAGGTCACGAATCAGGCAATACTCTTTGACCGGCTGGGCGGCCCAGAACTCGCCGTCGAAACCATACGCCGCCGGTCGGACTCCGCACTGGATCCATCCATAGCCAGTGAGTTCCTACGCCACGGGATCCAGCTGCTCGAGGAGATCTCCTCCGCCGACGCGTCGGTCGCCGTCATCGACAGTGAACCCAAGCCTCACCGGCGAATCCCGGAGCACCGCCTCGACGACGTAGCGGCCGCATTCGCCGATATGGTGGACCTGAAATCATCCTTTACGCACGGACACTCCACGGCTGTGGCCAGACTCGCGGAGGCCGCCGCGGCGAAGCTCGGACTCGCTGAGAGTGAGGTTGTTCGCATACGCCGGGCGAGTCTCTTGCATGACATCGGCCGGGTTGGCGTGGCGAACGGTATCTGGGACAAACCCGGACCGTTGACGGCAACCGAGTGGGAACAGGTGCGGCTCCACCCCTATTACGCCGAGCGAATTCTGTCACGCTCCCCATTGCTTGCCCCTCTAGCGTCCCTGGCCGGAATGCATCACGAACGCCAGGACGGCTCCGGCTACCATCGCCAGGCGACGGCGTCGACGATCCCGACTGGCGCCCGCCTTCTCGCGGCGGCCGACGCCTACCAGGCCATGACCCAGGAACGGCCTCACCGCCCGGCATTCACGCCGGATACCGCCGCCGAGCAATTAAACGCCGAAGCAACGCAAGGCCAGCTCGACACCGAAGCAGTCCGGGCCGTTCTGGACGCGGCCGGCCAGCCGCCGATTCGCAACCGAGGTAGCTGGCCGGCCGGACTGAGCGACCGCGAGGTAGAGGTGCTCCGCCTCGTCGCGCGCGGCTGCTCGAACCGGGAGATTGGGAGTCGGCTCTACATCTCGCCGAAGACCGCCGGCCACCACGTCCAGCACATCTACTCCAAAACTGGCGTCTCCACCCGCGCGGGAGCCGCCATGTTCGCCATGGAACACGATCTCGTCCACCCGTAAAGCGAAAATAGGGCGAACGCCCGATGCCACTCCCGCCAAGGCCTGCCACAGTGTTTCCATCCAGCCCATTCGAGAGGCGTGGAACTAGAGGAGGCAGGTTACGGAGCTGTCTGCTCGCCTGCAGGCAGGAGGGAGAAAGACATGAACCCGGAGGCACTACTGCATGAAGTGACTGGCGAAGGGGAAGCTATCGTGCTGGTCCCTGGAGTGCTGAGCGGCTGGCTGT
>JACCZH010000390.1 GCA_013696045.1 Chloroflexia bacterium | reverse complement strand
GACGCCGACTAGGAAGTATCGGCCCAGAAACACAGCAGTCGGTGGATGACGCTCTACGCTTTGTCTTTGACCTTTGAGTTGTGATGGAAGCCAGCAGACGGGGATAAACTCGTCCGCTGGCTGACTTTATCACGCCGGCAAATTATCCACCATCGTCTTACCCGACTTCTTGACGAGCAACAGGTCGCGCAACGCACCGATGTCCTGCAGGGCGTCGCCGCGGACACCGAGGATATCGGCCCGGCGTCCAACCTGGAGCGTGCCGAACTCATCGGATCCAATCGCCTCAGCTGCCTGGCCGGTGGCGGTCATGATGGCGTCGGCATTGGACATGCCGACGTATTCGACCAGCATCTCAAGGTCCAGCTGGAAATCGTCGAAACCGGTGAAAGTCATGCCGGCGTCGTTGCCCGAGACAAACTTCACGCCGGAATCGAGCAGTTTGCGGAAGTTGTCTATGCGCTTCGGCCGGGTCTGGGCCATGCCTGCCGGCAGCTCGATACCCTCGCGCTCGGCGTGCTGCCGGAAGCGCTCGCCGACGCCAATCGTCGGGCAGACATAGATGCCCTTCTCGGCGATGGAATCGGCCAGTGGCTGCTCGTACTCAACGCCGTCCGGAACCATGAATGAGCAGTGCTCAATCGTCGTTACCTCGGCGGCGATGGCGTTCACGATGCCCGGAGTGCCGTGGCAATGCGCCGCGACGCGCTTACCAATGCGCTGTGAGTCCTGCACCAGCGCGATCATCTCCTCGCGGCCAAACTGCGCCTCACGCGGGTTGGTGTTGGGTGTCAGACCACCACCGGTCGCCATGACCTTGATGTAGTCGGCTCCGGCTTTCACCTGGGCGCGCACCGCCTTCTTGATGTCCTCAATCGAGTCGCACTCCACGCCAAAGAAATAGCAGTGTCCTCCGGTCGAGGTCAACACCTCACCGCTGGCCCAGACATGCGGCGCCGTGATGATCTCCTCCTTGGACCCTTCACGTATCGCAAAAACGATCGGATTCAGCGTGCCGCAATCCCGGATGGTTGTGACCCCGGACAGCACCGAGCGCCGGGCATTCTCAACCGCGCGCATCATCTTGGTTTCAAAGCTGTCGTGTAGCGCTTCTTGCAGCACATGTGTGCCAGCGCTACAGGTCAGATGCGTGTGCATGTTAATCAGGCCGGGCAGCAACGTCGCGTTGCCGAGATCAAGCGCTTCGCTGGCCTTCGAGCCGAGATCCGACTGCCTGCCGACGGCGGTGATGAGGCCGTTTTCAAATTGCACAAACGCCTTGTCGATTGCCGCGGCCCCGGTGCCATCAAACAGCCGGTCGGCCAGCAGTGTCTCAATTGCCATGGAACGCACTCCTCCTCCGGTTCGCGAACCTCAATCAGGTCCGTGCCGGCTATCGTCGCATCTTTGGCAAGAGTTGTCACCACCGTTTAAGCGGCCAGCGCACTAGCCGATATTCACATGAGCGGCCGGGAAACGATAGCGCTTCACTTCCTGGCGGCGCTGGAGAGCATACGCCGCAGTAAGCGGTCCAATGCGGCCAAAGAACATGGCAGCCACAAGGATGAGTTTGCCGGGCATTGAGAGGTCAGGAGTAATGCCGGTGGAGAGCCCGACAGTCGCCAGTGCGCTCATTGCCTCAAACAACAGTGCCTGGAACGTTGGCTCTACTCCATAGAGATACTCAGTGGCAGCCAGGCTCAGCGTTACCAGAAAATGCGCCGCGAAGAAGAGCGTTGCGACCGCCAGAGCGCGCAACACCAATGGAATGGGTATTCGCCGGTTGAAGATCTCCGGCTCATCCTGTCCTTTCACTGTCGAGGCCACAGCCACTACTATCAAGCCAAATGTCTGGAGCTTGACGCCGCCAGCGGTCGAGCCCGATGAGCCGCCAACAAACATCAAACCGATCAACACAAACAGCGTGAACGAGCTCAACTGGGTGAAGTCCTCGGTGGCAAAACCAGCCGTCCGGGTGGAGACAGATTGAAACATCGCAACCAGTGGGCGGTATGCCATGCTTGTGTCGGACATCGCGCCATTCCACTCCGCGATGAGGAATGACACCGTCCCGACGGCCACCAAAGCCGCATTGAACAGCAACACCAGCCTGGAGTTTGTCGCAAGCCTGGACCAGCGCCGTTTCGCGGCGGTGTCCGCCAGGACGATATACGACAACGCGCCTGCCTGAATAAGCACCATAATCGTCAGGTTGATCCAGATCGACTCGCGATACGGGGCCAGCGATTGGAACTGACCCTGGATATCAAAACCGGCGTTACAGAAAGCCGATACCGCATGGAACATTCCCTGCCAGATGGCCTGATCCCAGGGCATGTCACGAGCAAACCGCACCGACAGGACCACCGCGCCAATCGCCTCGGTCACGAACGTAAAACGCACAATCTTGCGTGACAAGTCGAGCGCCTCGCGCACCGAAACCGTTGGCGCCCCGTCCTGCACGAGCAGAGCATCCCGCAGACGCGATCCACCGCCCCGGCCGATCATGCGCAGCACCAGACTCGCCCCGACCATGAAACCAAGCCCCCCGGCCTGAATCAGCACCAGAATGATGAATTGACCGAAGCCGTTCCAGTGATCTGCGGTATCAACCACCACCAGTCCGGTCACTGCCGTCGCCGACATCGCGGTGAATAGCGCGTCCTCCCATGCGGTCGCCTCTCCACTACGCGCTGTGAAGGGCAACGCCAGCAGCACGGCCCCCACGACGACGAGGACCGCCAGAGCTGTGATGAAGATCTTCGCGCTGCGGCGGACGCTCGGCGCTTCTTTACGCCCGACAGGCTCCGGCAGGCTGATGACCCTGGTCGGGCTTACCCTGCGGCGGATAATCCTGTCGCCCGGCCGTCGCTGCTCGTTATCCAATGTGAACCGATGTTTCCGGATAACGGTAGGGCTGATAACTCTGCCGCCGCTGCAAGGCATATACCAGCGTCAACGGCCCGATGCGGCCAAGGAACATCGCAATACAAATAATGATCTTTCCTGGCGTCGAAAGAATCGGCGTAATGCCGTTCCCAAGCCCATTGGTGACAACTGCGCTCATTGACTCAAACAGAATCCGCAAGAACGCCGGATTTTCACCATAAAACGTTTCAGTGACGGCTAGCGAAAACGTCACCAGGAAATGAAGCAGGAAAAATAACACGATCACCGCCATGGCGCGATGCACCAGCAGCACCGGTATCCGGCGCTTAAAGACCTCAGGCTCCTCCTGACCGCGCAAGGTTGACATCACCGTGACGGCGACCACGGCAACAGTCGCTAGTTTCACACCCCCCGC
>JACCZH010000285.1 GCA_013696045.1 Chloroflexia bacterium | reverse complement strand
GCCGTAGGCTGCAAAAAGCAGCGCCCCGGTGAGGGCGCCCGCGCCGCTGGCCGCCATCAACAGGCCGAGACCGGACGACCCGACGTTCAACACGTCGCGTGCAAATACAGGCAGCATCTGAAGGTAGGGCATCGCCAGAACCGTCGGAACGGCGGCCATGATCATGAGTCCCGAGAGGACCGGCAGCGAGCGGATATAGGCAAAGCCGTCCAGGATGTTCGCTCCCATGCTGGTCTTAACCCGGTTGGGTTGCTCCTCTGGTGGCGGAATCTTCATGCGATAGCTCATGAATAGCGCCCACAGGAAACCGACGGATTGGATAGCGAAACAGATGGCGGTGCCCAGCCAGGCGATGAGCAGACCGGCTACAGAAGGTCCGACGATGCGGGTCGAGTTCTGGCCGGCCGAATTGAGGGCCACGGCGTTGGCGATGTTCTCTCTCGGAACCACTGTTGGCACCAGGGCTTGTCTGGTCGGCGCGACGAACGCCATGGCTGACCCACCCAGAATTGAGATCACGATAACGTGCCAGGGCTCGATGTAGTTGGTGAAGACGAGCAACGTCAGGGCAAGCGCAACGACGGCGGCGGCCCCCTGGGCGCTCATGAGCACCAGCCGGCGGCTAACCCGGTCGGCCAGGACACCGGCGGGCAGGGCAAGAAAAAGCATCGGCAGGCCACGCGCAAAGCCAACGACCCCGAGAAACGCCGGAGAATTGGTCAGCTCCAGAATCAGCCAGCCAAGAGCCACTTGCTGCATCCACTGGCCGGTCTGGGTGATAACGGTGCCGGTCCAGAGCAAGCGATAGTTGCGGTGGGCGAAGGCGGAAAACATGCCGGTCGTAAAGCGCGACCTTGGCCACTCTCCGTGTCTTGGCGCCTGGCGTCGCTTCGGTCTATGAATTGACGGAAAGCTTATCCGAGCCACGGACGCGACCTCCTCCCGTGACGATACCGGCGCAGTCTAGCACGTCCCTGATATGAGTAACCGGTCCGGTCGGTTATCATAGGGCAAATTGTCAGTCGCGCAGATGCAGGGGGATCGGTGACAACGGGCCGGAAACACCTCCACGATTCGTATCCGTTCGCTGAGCTTTGCCGGGAGATTCTGTCGCCCGGCGCAATCGGGACCATGCAACAGTTACACGACGAGATCCTGGATATTTACGGATTGCCGGAGTTGCTGGAAACGCCGTTGCCGGTTGAGAACCGTGACCACCATGCTGACAAGCTACGCACTCGCCTGCAGCGTGTGGTCAAACTCCTGCCAGCCGGAATCTCGCCGATGCCCAATGAAGTCTTTACGGCCCTTGAGTTTCTGGTCTATGAGGTTCACGGCCAACCGATTCTGATTGGTGAGGCCATTATTCGCCTTGAGATGCTGGCTGACGAAATCCGTGGCCGGCCATTGCTGCACGATCTTTTAACAGGGCGGGCAAATTAGGTAACGATTATCATCTCCGCTATGGTCGAGATGACAACTTCAATATGTCTACTCATCATCAAACGCCAACGTCGTCTTGAGTCCGCGCCGGCCGATTTCGGTTTGGAGGAATTGGGCACGGACACGTTCGAGATGGCTGTCGGGGTTCTCAACACGGGGGCTGAAGTGGGTAAGCCAGAGCTGCTGGACGCCGGCGTCTCGGGCGAGGGTGGCGGCCTGGGAAAAGGTCATGTGGCCGCGCTCATGGGCACGCTCTAGGTCGGTGTCTTCGAACATGGCTTCACAGACGAGCAGATCGCTCTCTGAGACGAACGGGATGAGCTCATCGAAATAGCTGGTGTCTGTAACGAGCGCAATTTTCAGCCCGCGCCGTGGCGGCCCGGATACATCGCCGGGCGACACACCGTCTACCGATTCTCCCGCTTGTAGCCGTTTCCAGTGTTTGAGCGGCACCCCAAGCTCTGTCGCGCGCTCGGGGTTGAATCGCGGCGAGCGTGGCACATCGACAGTGTAGCCGATACACGGGGTTCGGTGCCTGAGCGCAAGCGTCGACACCTGGATGCCGGCCTCCAGAGCGAACGTTTCGCCACCTTCGAGCTGGCCAACCCGTAGCTCGAACGGCAGGCGGCCAACGATGCTGAGCAGGCTGGAGACGACTTCGGGAGTATGCTCCGGCCCGTAGATTGTCAATGGCTCGGTTCGGCCGCTGAAGGCGATCTGGAAGAGAACGCCTGGCAGCCCGGCGACGTGGTCTGCATGAACGTGACTCAAGAGAATTGTGCTTGTTGGCCGGTACGCCAGATCGCTGGAGCGCCAGTTGACCTGGGTGCCTTCCCCACAATCAAAGAGAACCGTCTGTGCGCCGACCCGGAAGAGGGTAGCAGAGAGGGGCCTGCCGGGCAACGGCATCATCCCACCATTTCCGAGCAGGCAGACGTCGATCATGCCGGTCGATGTTGATTGATGATTTCCGACATCGCAGTCCGGCAGGTCTGGGTGCTGCACATCTCTTGTCCTCCTCGGTTGTTCCTAGCAAGCAACACGCCCATGCTAACAGACAGCCCGCAGCGATAGCGCTGACCGCCGCTCTCGGTTACTGTATGAGTTGAATGAAAGCTGTCCGCAAACGATCGGGGAACGAGATTGACCGGCAGACCAAACACCTATGCGCAGAACGGCATTGTCGCGACGCCACACTATTTGGCCAGCCAGGCAGGACTACGGGTGCTGCAAGACGGGGGCAACGCCGTCGACGCGATTATCGCGGCCAACGCGATGCTGAACGTCGTCTATCCGCACCAGTGCCATATCGGTGGCGATCTGTTCGCGATGGTCTGGGATCCACGTGATTCCAGCCTGCACGGGTTAAATGCCTCCGGTCCGGCGGGAGCAGGTGAAAGCGTTGAGCGATTGCAGTCTCTCGGTCTGTCTAGCATGCCGCTACGCGGGGCAAACTCGGTGACAGTTCCAGGGACGGTTGGAGGCTGGCAGGCTCTCGCGGATCGGTTCGGGACGCGCGAGCTTGGACATGTGCTGGCGTCCGCCATTGCCTACGCCCGCGATGGCGCTCCGATGTCAAAGCTATTTGCCAGGGCAGTGGCTGTGAACACCGAGCTCCTTAAACGGGATGCGGGAGCAGCTGGCGTGTTCCTGCCCCAAAGTTGGAAGGGCGGCGATGTTCTCCGGCAGCCTGCGCTGGCAGCGACGTTTGAGCGAGTAGCGCGCGAAGGCACTGACGGCTTCTACCGTGGGCCGGTTGCAGACGATATCGTGACAACGCTCGGCGCGCTGGGTTCAGCGATCAGCCACGACGATCTGGCAGCGTATATGCCGGAATGGGTGACGCCGCTACGCACCACGTACCGGGGCTACGAGCTCCTGGAAATGCCGCCGAATACTCAGGGGCCGGCTGTGCTGCTGCTGGCGAACATCGCCGAAGGGTGGCCGGTTACGGAGTTTGGCCACACCACAGCGGCGGGCATCCACGCGTACGTTGGCGCGAAGCACCTGGCTTGGGAGGAGCGCGATCGTCACATCACCGATCCAAAGTTCTATGATGTGCCCCTCGACCGCTTCCTCAACAAAGAACTAGCCACCGAGCTCCGCAACTCGATCGACCTGGAACGCGTGGGTGCCCAGTCCGGAGCGCCGAGCGAGGACGGTGACACCGTCTACCTCTGCGCCGTGGATCGCAACGGCATGGCCGTTTCGCTGATCCAGAGTATTTACAACAATTTTGGCTCTGGAGTGGTTGCGCCTGAGGCAGGCATTCTGTTTCAGAATCGGGGGGCGGCGTTCAGCCTGGATCCGACTGACGCCAACGTCATCGCGCCGGGCAAGCGTCCGCGCCATACGCTGATCCCTGCCATGTTGCTGAAGGACGGAACACCGGAGATCATCTTCGGCACGATGGGCGCTGATGGCCAGGCACAAACCCAGCTGCAACTGCTGCTAGGGATGGTGGACTTCGAGCTGGAGCCACAGGAGGCGATCGAGACGCCGCGCTGGCGGTCGACGATTGATCCGGATGGCCGTTCCTGGCTGTTGATCGAGGCTGAGGTAGGTGAGGATGTGATTGCCGGCTTGCGACGGCGCGGTCATGAGACCGTTATTGCCGAGCCGTGGGACTCAAACCTTGGGCACGCGCAGGCGATCAAGATCGACCGCGAACGAGGGGTGCTTATTGGTGGGGCTGACCCGCGGGGCGACGGAATCGCCGCTGGCTGGTAGCGCGACGCTGCCTAACTTGAGGGTCCGCGCATGTGACCGTTACTGTGTTGCCGAGCGCCCGACGTTACGGTGCGGCGAATCTGCATGGCCAGTGCGCCGGACTGGTCGGGTGTTATATGGCAGACGAAGCTGGGCGCTTCTTCCTCTTCGGCGGTGATCTCGTGCGCCAGGATTGTGATGACGCTGCGTTCCTCGTCGAAGCCAACGGCTAACCGGCCCACCTGATATTCATTTGGACTGAGGATGAGTGGTTGGTCCGGCTCTTCGCCGGTGATAGGCAGCAGGTTGGCGACGACGCCCGCGCCTTCGAGTTGGGCGAGAATCTGCTCGAACGCGACACCAAGCGCCTGGAGCTGCTGCTTCTCCATCCATAGGAGGGCGGCATCCGACTGGGTGCTCACCACCAACCGGAATCGTCGCTGGCCCGGCTCACCGATCGCCTCGGCCACAACACGGACAACATCGTCAAACTCACGGCGTTGCAATGGCGCTACTTCTTCCCTGACATTCGATGTTTATTAGCAGAGAGATCGTGCATCCCTGCCCAGTCAGGATACTATACTGCCTTAATACTACTCGTGAACTGGCAGAGGAGGACGCAGTTCGTGCATATCGTGGTTGTTGGGTCAGGCGCAATGGGTGGGCTGTTTGGGGCGCGTCTGGCCGCGGCAGGGCATGAGGTCCTGCTCTATGACACCTGGCAAGCGCACGTTGCCGCAATCGAGGAGCGTGGTCTCTTCATCGAAGGACCAGACGGCACTCCGATTCGCTATCAGGTGCGGGCGACAGATAAGCCACCACAGACCTTGCGCGGGGCTGAGCTCATCCTGGTGCAGGTGAAGTCCTACGACACGTATGGCGCACTCGCTCCACTGGAGCCAAGGATCAACCCGGAGAGCCTCATCCTGTCACTTCAGAACGGGCTTGGAAACCTTGTGCAAATGCAGAAGGCTCTGCCGAACCATCGTCGTTTCCTGATCGGAACGACCGCGCACGGCGCAGGCGTTATCGCTCCCGGCCGAATCCGTCATGCCGGTCCCGGACCGACGGTCATTGGGGATCCAGTGCCGGACCGGACTCCACGATTGAATCTCAAGCCAGTGCGCGACGTGTTCCAGGACGCTGGGTTTGCTACTCAGCTTAGTGATCGAATCTGGCCCGCCATCTGGCTCAAGCTCACGGCCAACGTGTCGATAAATCCTTTGACCGCGCTGACCGGCGTTCGTAACGGCCAGTTGCTGGATGACCCCGAGCTCCTGGCGCTGGCTGACGCCGCGGTGGCTGAGACGGTGGCAGTGATGAAGGCGGCCGGGATTGACGCGCCTGAGCGCGATTACACAGAGTTCGCGCGCCAGGTGATGCGTGACACCGGTCCGGCGCATTCCTCGATGCTGCAGGATATCCAGAACGGCAAACGAACCGAGATAGCGGCCATAAACGGAGCAGTTGCCGGGCTCGGCCGCGAGCTAGGAGTGCCGACACCGGTCAATCGCTGGCTGACGGCGCTGGTGCGCAATCGCGAGAAAACAATGCAATCGCCCACACCGGAAAGGGATCAATCGTGACTACCGCAGCAGAGAAACGCGCCAAGCTAACAGCTCCCGCGATACGCCAGATGAAGGCTGAGGGCACGCCGGTTGTCATGGTGACGGCCTATGACTACCCAACGGCGCGGGCAGTCGAGGCCGCGCAGCTCGAGGCGATTTTGGTTGGCGATTCTCTGGGCATGGTCGTACTCGGGTACGAGTCAACCGTGCCGGTCACGATGGATGACATGATCCACCACACTCGCGCGGTGATGCGTGGTGTTGAGACTGTGCATGTTGTCGCCGACTTGCCGTTCATGTCGTATCAGATTTCCGAGACGCAGGCGGTTGAGAACGCCGGCCGGTTGATGAAAGAGGGTGGAGCGGACGCCGTGAAGCTCGAAGGCGGTCGGACAATGGCGACGAAGATCGCGGCGATTGTAAGCGCTGGGATACCGGTTATGGCGCATATCGGGCTCACACCACAAACCGCGTCCGCGCTTGGCGGCTTCAAAGTTCAGGGCCGGTCGTTGGAGGCTGCGAAGGGTGTCATCGACGATGCTCTGGCTGTCGAGGCGGCGGGGGCATACAGTGTCGTTCTCGAGGCTGTTCCCCGCCAGCTGGCGAAGATCATTACTTCCCGGCTCTCGATCCCAACCATTGGCATTGGCGCGGGCATCGAGTGTGACGGACAGGTGCTGGTGAACGGTGACCTGCTGGGGGCCTACGATCGCTTCACGCCGCGTTTTGCTAAACGCTATGCCGAGCTGCAGACTGTCATGCAGGATGCGTTCCGCTCGTTTGCCGATGAGGTGCGGAGCGGTGCATTCCCAACCAAGGAGCATGGGTTTGCGATCAGCCGCGACGTGCTCGAACAACTGGAAGGAGGCATGTGACCTTCTGGCGGTCGTTTGCTTTACCTGTGTAATGCCTTGGAGGCCGCGTGAAGTCGTTGGGTATACTCCCTGACTCGTGGCCGCCGGGTCGCGCATTATCCGGTTTAGACTGACCCGCCTGGCGCAACCCGGGCGCGGCTGGGAGTATTCATGCCGAAAACGACACGTATTGTTCTCTTGCTCGGTGCCTTGATCCTGTTGTTGCCGTTGTTGGCGGCCTGTGGCGGTGGTGATGAGGCTGAGCCAACGAACGCCCCTCTCACGGAATCCAGCGATACAACACCCGATGTAACATCAACGCGCGAACCTGCCGCTCCAAGTGAATCGACGCCTTCGGCCTCGCCACCGGCTGACGAAACCACACCGGCAACCCAGGCGGGTGAATCGACACCGACGACGGGTGAGGCGTCAACCCCCGCGGCGCCAGATACCGTGGAAGCGACCGCCACATCCGAGCCTGTGGATCCAGCAGCGCCGGCTTCACCGCCGGCGGCGGAACAGCCTCGGTCCGGTGGTTTCGCCTACGGCTGGAACGTGGCGCTGCGCGGCGACGATGGCGGTCAGGAGCATAATCTCAACACGAGTTATGCGGTACAGGGAACAGGCTTCGGCTGGGTGCGATTCCAGCTGGAGTGGCAACAGTTCGAACGCAACCCCGATCAGTGGGACCCACTTCCGATGGACCGTGTGATCCAGGACCTGGCAAACAGCGGACTGAAGATCCTGATCACTGTGGCGAAAGCTCCGGAGTGGGCGCTTGACCCCGCCGGCGAGCAGTTCCTTTCGGACTACGCTGACTTTCAGGAATTCATGCAGTTCGTCGCGGATCGCTATCACGGCCAGGTTCATGCCTGGGAGATCTGGAATGAGCAGAACCTGGCTCATGAGGTCAACGGCACTGTCCGGGCAGCAGACTATGTTGAACTCCTGAAAGCCGGCTTCAACGGTATCCGTGCTGTTGACCAGGAATCGCTGGTGGTGTTTGGGGGATTGACCCCGAACGGAGTTAATGACCCCTCAATCGCTATTGACGACGTACAGTATCTGAACGAGGTGTATGCATTCAACAACGGTGAGGTCAAGGACTACTTCGACATCATGGGCGCGCATGTCTCCGCGACCCAGACCACTCCGGACAACACCTGGCCGGACGATCCGGGAGCGGAAGGCTGGAGCGACCATCCGAGCTTTTTCTTTCGCCGCGCTGAAGAACTACGCCAGGTGATGATCGACCACGGCGACGCCGACAAGTCGATGTGGCTGACTGAGTTTGGCTGGACGACGGAGAATCAGGCGCCTGGCTACGAATATGGAACCTTCAACTCCGAAGAAGACGTGGCCCAGTATCTGACGCGCTCATTCGAGATTATGCTGAATGAGTGGGATTGGGTGTCCGGAGCCTTCGTCTGGAACTTGAACTGGTCGACTCTCGCGCCGCCAGAGGACGAAAAATTCCCATGGTCGGCTGTAAACGCGGAGTGGACTCCCCGCCCGGCATACGACGCGATGCGAGCCTTGCCAAAGAACTAACCAGCGCCTGTTTGGCTGATGTTTCGAGGGCAACCGTGATGCGTTCATGGTTGCCCTCTCGTTGCGCTCTATTGGCGTTGATGCATCATATCAGAAATGGTATTATCGCCACGTACACCAAGCAAATTAGGGATCAGTTTGTGCCAGATTGGGAGTTGGAGTTCTATGAAACACAAACTGGCAACAATCCCGTTCTTGAATACCTCGATAGCTTGTCTGATTGTGAGGCGGGTCGTGTGAGGGCGAGTCTGTTCGTACTCAGGGAGAATGGAACGGCACTCTCGATGCCCCATGTTCGACGTATGGAAGGAACACCGCTTTGGGAACTTCGAGTGTTTGGCCGAATCCAACATCGAGTTTTCTACGTTGCAGTGCGAGGGAGTCGCTTCTTATTTACTCCATGCTTTCACCAAGAAGTCTCAACGAACGCCGTTGCGTGAGCTCCGCACCGGCACTCAGCGGCTGGCGGATTACGAGGAGAGGTTTGGACCATGAAGTATGAAGATCACATCAAGGAGCGCGAAGCTCGTAGCCCGGCTCTTAGGGCAGCCTACGATGAAGCCCTGGAGGAGCTCGCATTCGCGCGGCAATTGATCCGGGCACGAGCAGCGGCCGGGCTTACCCAAACCGAGTTGGCGGAACGGGTGAGCATGAAGCAGCCAAATATCGCTCGGCTCGAAGGGGGAACCTATCAGCCATCGGTTGCCACACTCCAGCGTCTGGCGGAAGCTCTCAATGTCCGGTTTGAAGTAACAGCTGAGTCTGGCTTGCGAATACTCCAGCCGGTTGGTGTTCGAGGATGAACCAGTAGATACATAAGCCGTGATGATGGAGCAGGTGGATTTATACCTGGAGGATGTGAATGGATCTCGGGTTGCGGGGTAAGGTGGCGCTGGTGGCTGCGTCGAGCAAGGGTTTGGGACGGGCTTGCGCGATGGGGTTTGCCCGGGAGGGCGCTCATGTGGTTATTAGCGCGCGGAATGCCGATCAGCTGGCTGACACTGCGATGGCGATTCGAGGGGAGACCGACTCTCAGGTGCTGGATGTGCTGGCGGATATGAGCAAACCCGAAGATATCGAGCGGTTGGTTGCGACGACAGTCGATCACTTTGGCGGGCTGGATATCGTAGTTGCCAATGCTGGAGGACCGCCACCAGGATATCTCAGCTCGTTGGACGAGCAGGCTTATCTCGACGCGATCAACACCAATCTCATGGGCACGATTCGCCTGATACGGGCTTCTGTGCCTCATCTTGAGGCGAGAGGTGGCGGCAGTATTGTCACCATCACGTCGGCCGGGGTAAAACAGCCGATTGATAACCTCATCCTGTCAAACATGGCTCGTCCTGGTGTGGTGGGCTTTGTGCGTTCAATCGCGACGGAGCTCGGCCCAAAGAACATACGGGTGAACAACGTCGGACCGGGGGCGACCAACACCGACCGCATCCGGCAAACGGCTGAGGCTTCCAGGCAGCGGGCTCTCGACGAGGGGCGTGATCCTGATGAAGAAGTGCGGAAACGCGCGTCGGCGATCCCTCTGGGCCGCATAGGCGAGCCGCAAGAATTTGCGAATGTTGTTGTGTTTCTGGCCTCAACCGCCGCTTCCTATGTGACTGGGACGACGGTCGTCGTGGACGGCGGGCGCACCCAGACCATCATGTAAGGGCGAATGCACGCAAAACTCTTGCAAATCAGCAGCAGATAGGGTATTACATCTTCATGCACTACGTTGTACATCGGTAAAGGGATCGAACGCCGACATGCTCTGGGCAGTGAGTGACGCAGATGGGTACAGCTGCTGAGGTTTGCCCGGGCGCGCGGTGTTGATGTCGATGGGTTGCGTGGCGTGCCTTGCTGGATGTCGTTGGAGCGACGAACAGGACCGGAAATGGCTGATCAGAAGACCTGGCGGGATGATGTCGACGAGCTTGAGCTCGAAGACGATATCGACGTTCTCGTCGAAGTTGGACGCACGCGGAAGTCCTCGAAGAAAAAGACCCCAGTGCGGGCGATGGACGAGATCGCAGCGGACGATCGTGAGGATAAGCGCCGCAAGCGCCGCTGGGAGGCGCCGCCACACAAGCGAATGTATGACTACGAACCCGGTGCGTGAACTCCAATCAACTGTGCTGGCCAGGATGTGCCGGGGCGGACATTGAGTGTCTTGTCCGGCATGGCGACGCAATACATTGCACCGCTAAGATTGTGGTCTCTAGTCGTCCGAGATGAGGCGCGCCGCGGCTTCAGCATCGAGCAACCAACGACGCTGGCCATCGGTGGGCTGAACCTGACCGGCTGGTGGGACGTCCTCAGTTCCTTGGAGGCAACGTTCAACCGCGCCAGCTTTGTCCGCTCCAGCGACCATGAAAATGACGAGCTGCGCCGCGTTGAGGACCGGAAACGTTAGCGTTAACCGGACCGTGTTCTGCTGCGGTACGTGGTTGGCGACGGCGTAGCGCTTCAGCTCTAAAAGAGCCTTGGTGTCCGGGAAGAGCGACGCGGTGTGCCCGTCTGCCCCCATTCCGAGAATCACCACATCGAATCGTGGCATTTCAGGGGGACGCACGTTAAACACAGCCTGGATTTTCTTCTCGTACTCCTCCGCGGCCACAACCGGATCCTTCTCTCCTGCCATGCGGTGGATCTGATCTTCAGGAATGGAGGCCCGATCGAGCAGAGACTCTTTCGCCATGCGAAAGTTGCTCTCCTCATGGTCTGGTGGAACGGTGCGTTCGTCTCCCCAGAATACGTGCACTCTTGACCAGTCGACGTGAGGTCGTTGGGCAAGAAGCTCGTGCATATGGCGCGGCGTGGAGCCGCCAGAAAGGGCTATCGTCATTGTCTGACTCTCAGTCGTTGGCTTGAGCGCCTGGGCGACCTGTTCGGCGCAAGCGTCCTGTAGATCGCCAACGCTCGGGTATATCCTCAGCATTTCGTCCATCATCGGATCTCGTCCCGTTTCTAAATCATCGTCGCGAAGCGCGCGGCATGGTTAAGAGCATGCTCGTAGACCTGGTCGCGGCCGAACTGCAACAGCTCGGTCCCGAGCACCTGATCGTCGGTGTTGTCAATACACTTTACGACCCGCTGCTGGCGAGGCATGCCAGTCATCTCGATGTGAACGGCGGCGCGCTGCCGATCGAGCCGGCGGACGGTGACCCGGGAGGACTTCTGGCCGGAATGCGAAACGAGCCTCACCGAGCGCAAGCCGATGCCTGCTCCGGAAATCTCGGTAAGGTTAAATCGTACTGTGCGCTGGTTCTGGTCACAGGCGCTAAAGGTGATCGTGTCACGTGTCTCGCTCGCGGCGTCCGGTTCCCATCCAAGACGCGAGGTTAGCCAGCCCGCGGTGAGAAGTGCGTCGGCTTCGTAACCTGGATCGTAGGTCATGTCCACCCTCTGCAGGCTGGACAGCATCTCTTGAGCAGCTGGATTGTCAAACGATTGCGCCAACAATTCACGCCAGGCCAAAAGTCTGCTCCACGTGAGGTCGGTCCCGGCTAGATCGCCATGGTTGTGCGCCATGTACTCCGCATAGTGCCCCATCGACTCGAGCGGATGATTGAAACGGGCGGAATCGATTATCACGCGCTGGGCGGCCCTCGAGATACGGCTGAACTCGGGAGAACGAAGATCGACCGGCCCGATCCACCAGATAAAGGTGGGGAGGTCAGAGATCTCGAGTTGCGTCAGGATGCTGGGGATGGCACGCAGGTTTGTCTGGCCGGTCTCGATCTCGATACGCTCGTAACAACTCCCCTGTTCACTCAAAGAGAAGGCGCAGTGTGCTGACACCCTCGCGCTTATATTTTCCTTGTCACGCAGAACGGAGACCAGGATGACCCTCGACGGCAAGACACGCACAAGACGGTCTAGCGTTGCTCTGGCGTCGGTGATTTCCGCCTCACCGCGTGCGACAACGACGAGTGTGAGGATGCTGGTCCGCACCGGGGCAAGAGTGTTGCTTTCTTCGGCTTGGGCGCCGAGCTCTGCCCAGGCATGTTTGAGTTCGCTCTCGATGGATTCGACGGTGAACGAACTCTCCAGGTCAAGCTCGGAGTGCAGGTCACGCGTGGATGCGCTCATGGCCGCCGCCAGCTTCGTCCCTCGCGATTAAGAAATGCATCGGCTTCCATTGGCCCCCATGTTCCAGCTTCAAACTGCGGAATTTGATCGTCTGGCAGGTTCGACCAACCGTCCAGAATCTGGGTGACGGTGCGCCATGCAGCTTCGACCTCATCGCGGCGCGTAAAGAGCGTGCCGTCGCCAAGCATCGCATCCAACAGAAGACGCTCATAGGCGTCGGGTGAGCCCGTGTTAAAGGCTGTCCCATACTGAAACACCATGTTCACAGGACGCAGGCGCATCGTCGGCCCGGGCACTTTTACGGCGAACTTCAGCGCCATGCCTTCGTCCGGCTGAATCTCGAGGACCAACAGGTTAGGCTCGAGGTTCTGTGATGCCTGGCTGGAAAACAGACGGTGGGGGACTGGCTTGAAATGGACGGCGATCTCGGTAACACGCTTGGCCAGGCGCTTGCCAGTGCGCAGATAGAAGGGCACATCTGCCCAGCGCCAGTTGTCGACAAAGAGCTTTAGCGCGACGTAGGTTTCGGTAAGCGATCCATCCGCGACCCGATCTTCCTCCCGATATCCGGGTACCTGTTTGCCGGAAACGAATCCGTCCGCGTATTGAGCGCGCACCGCCGAGCGGTTGACCAGATCGGGATTGATCGGTCTGAGCGCGTGTAAAACCTTCACCTTTTCATCGCGCACCGCGTCGGCGTGCAGGCTGCCGGGAGGCTCCATCGCGACGAGCGAGAGAAGCTGCATCATGTGGTTCTGGGCCATGTCCCGCAGTGCGCCGGTGTCGTCGTAATAGCTGCCCCGGCCTTCAATGCCAATGGATTCCGCCACGGTGATTTCGACATGGTCGACGTATTGCCGGTTCCATATCGGCTCATAAATCCCGTTAGCGAAGCGGAAAGCCAGGATGTTCTGCACGGTTTCCTTGCCGAGATAGTGGTCGATGCGGAACACGTCGCGCTCGTCAAATCCCTCGTTCACCGCTTTGTTGAGCCCTTGGGCGGATTCCAGATCGTGGCCGAAGGGTTTCTCCACGATCACTCGCTGCCATGCGCCATCTTCACGATGGGTTAAGTGCTTCGCTCCGAGACAGCTGACGATATTGGCGTAAAATTCTGGGGGCGTTGCCAGATAGTACATCCGGTTGCCCATGGAGCCACGCTGGGTGTCAACCGCTGTAAGCTCGACGCTCAGCCGTTCATAATCCTCGGGATTGTTAAAGTCACCACGCACATAGGAAATACCTTCGGCGAAGGACTCCCAGATGGCGTCGTCGATCGGCCGGAAGCGTGAGAAGCGCTCGACCCCTTCCCGGAGATGGGCTTTGAAGCTCTCAGCGTCCATGTCGCGGTGCGCGAACCCGATGACGCTGAATCCGGCGGGCAGAAGCCGCTCCAGAGCAAGGTCGTAGAGCGCTGGCATGAGCTTGCGATAGGTGAGATCCCCGGATGCGCCAAAGATCACCATCGCGCAGGGGTCCGGTGTGCGCTCGATGCGTAGCCCCTCACGCAATGGGTTGCCGGCCGGCTGAAACCGTTCTTGCAGGTTAGTGGAGGCTGGTTGAGTAGTTGTCATGCACCTCTGCTTTCAAGGACTCGAAGCCGATCTATTCGGCGGTGCTTTGTACGGCGTGGCCTCCGAACTGCTGGCGTAGCGCGGCGAGTACCTTGTTCCCGAAGGTATCTTCCTTGCGAGATAGGAAGCGCATGGCCAATGACATGTAGATGACCGGCGCGGCTACGTCCAGATCAATGGACTCGAAGACCGTCCAGCGGCCCTCGCCGGAATCGCCAACGTACCCGCGCAGATGGTCCAGATTTGGATCTTGAGCGAACGCCAGCGCGGCTAGCTCCAGCAACCACGAGCGCACGACGGAACCCTGGTTCCAGAGATTGGAGATGGCTTCCAGATCGAGGTCGTAGCGACTCTCGTGCATAATCTCGAAACCCTCGGCAAAGGCGGCCATCATGCCGTACTCGATACCGTTGTGCACCATTTTGACATAATGTCCAGCACCGCTCGGCCCGACGTGCAGATAGCCGTTCTCCGGCGCAAGCGTCTTGAGCGCTGGCTCCAGTATCTTGACGGGTGCGTCTTCGCCACCGACCATCAGGCAGTAGCCAACCTCAAGTCCCCAGACACCGCCGCTGGTGCCAGCGTCGATATAGTGCAATCCGTCGTCACTGAGCTTTTCACCACGAGCAATTGTGTCAGAGAACTTTGAGTTACCCCCGTCGACAATGATGTCGCCGGGCGACAACAGCGGCCTCAAGGCAGCGATCTGGTCGTCAACCGGTTGGCCGGCAGGAATCATCATCCAAACCACTCGAGGTGTCGGGAGGCTGGAGACCAACTCCTCCAGGGTGTAGGCCGGAACGGCGCCCTCGCCCGCAAGCTCGTCGATTGGCTCGCGGCTGCGATTGTGTACGACCACTCTGTGATCGCCCAGTTGAAGCCGACGAACCATGTCGGCGCCCATGCGCCCCAGGCCGATCATTCCCAATTCCATAAATGTGATCCCTCAATCTGTGTATAAGTTGCCAACGTCTGCGTGGAAATTATCGTGTCCAATTCATCTGGAACAGGCGACTTTTTCAGTCATCCTGAGGAACGAAGGATCTCTGGTTTTACTGCACGAGAGCTTGACGAGAAATCCTTCGTTCCTCAGAATGACTATCACATCGCCACTCTCCGCTCGAAAATTAGTCCTTAGTCAGCCGCGACGGACGCGCCGCTGGCGGCGGCTGTTAGGGCTCGCACAATCTGATCTATGTTCCCGTCTGCCTTGACTCGCACGACCCGCAGACCGTGTGCGTCGAGCGTCGCATGGTCTCCAACCGACTGAGCCGCGAAGAGCTGTCCAAACGAAAAACTTTCGTCGGGGATGTCGATCTCGGGACCGCTCGTGTCAACAATCTGCAGAAACACACCACTGGCCGGTCCGCCCTTGTGGAGCTGGCCGGTGGAGTGCAGAAAACGTGGCCCGTAACCCAGCGTGGTGGCCACTTCCGTCTGCGCGCCGAGCGCGTCACGCAGGTTCTCGAGTGCGCGTTCGGTGCTCTGAGTACGATCGACATAGGCCATGATCGCCAGATAATCACCGTCCGAGATCCAGCCAGTAACTCGCTCGATGGCTTCCTGGGGAGACGCCGCAGGTGTATTCGTGGAGCCGGGGCTGGTCAGCACAGCGTTGGTGGCGTCCTTGGCTTCCTGAACGTTGGGTTCGTCGAACGGGTTGATGCCTAGCTGCTGTCCTGCAACGGCGGTAGCGATTTCCCAAAGCAGGAATTCCGCTCCGAGGTCCTCTGGTCCGTGGATGGTCTGCTCGAAGACGGGGTGACCGTTGTCACGAAGCTGCGGCGCCAGGGCCGGCGACATCTCGGTGACAGAGCGTAACTCACCAAAAATACGGTCATGCCCATAGTCTTCAGGATTGCGTGCCGTCTCCCGCACGACCGGGATGATTCCGGCGCCTTCCTTGCCGGTGCTCTCGGCGACGAGCTGCTCGAGCCAGTCACCGAACGACTGCCACGACCCGGAGGCAATGAGCGTCAGCTTGTCGCGGCCCTCCTTTTGTGCCGCCGCCAGGGCCACGCCAAGCCAGATGCCGGGGTGATGCGTGTCGTGGATGGGAAGCAGCCGGACCGCGCGGCGCAGCAATGCCTCAACGTCGACGCCGATCGCGGCCGCGGGGATCAATCCAAAATAGGAGAGAGCGGAGTATCGACCTCCGATGTCCGGCCGGTTGGTGAATACCCTCCAGCAGCCTGCCTCTCTCGCTTCGGTTTCGAGTGGTGATCCCGGATCGGTGATCGTGACGAAGTCGGAGGCGATGCCGTTGCGAGACTCCAGGAAGTGATGAAAGAGCGTTCGCGTCTCGACAGTAGAGCCGGATTTACTGGAGACAATGAAGAGCGTTCTCTCGCTGCGGGTCATTTCCGTGACGCGCGCGATTGTGGCCGGATTGGTGGTGTCGAGAACTGTTAGCTCCGGGAATTCGGTTTGAGGACCATAGATTGTCGCGATCACCTCAGGCGCAAGGGATGAGCCTCCCATGCCGAGCAGGACGACATGCTTATAACCCCGTTGCCGAACATCACTGGCGAATTGCTCAAAGACGCCGACCTCTGCCTGGTCCAGCATCTCCTTGACGCTGGACAGCCAGCCGAGCCGGTTAGCGATCTTTTGCTGAACTCCTTTGTCATCAGACCAAAGGGACGGATCATGATGCTGTAGCCGGGCTGGGACGTCGCTGGAATCGATGTTCCTGAGCGCGCCCTCAACCGCGTTACCCAACTTTCCCAGCTGAGCGTTCCTCTCATCCGTCAGCTCTCCGGCGATCCTGGCGCGCTTCTCTTCCAGACCGGACATGAGCGAATCGAACGATTTTGCGAAACTCGCGACACCCTCCCGCACCAGAATGGCATCGACATCTTCATACCTGATGCCAATCTCTTCAAGCGCCGCCATCGTCTCATATGCCTTGTTCACGTCGGCTTCAAGGGTTGGGCCCACCGTGCCGTGGTCGGCGAATGCTTTGATGGACGCTGGCGCAAGGGTCTCGACGGTGTTGGGTCCAATGAGCTCGTCGACATAGAGCGTGTCGGGATAGTCTGGGTTCTTGGTGCTGGTGCTAGCCCAGAGCGGACGCTGAAATGCCGCTCCCCGTCCGGCGAGCTCCGAGAAACGGTCGGAGTGAAACATCTCGCCGAAAACCTGATAGGCCAGCTTGGCATTTGCTATGGCGACCTTGCCCAGAATGGCCTTTGCAATGGTTGCGCGGTCGCTATCCGGCTCGCTGTCGATAATCGCCTGGAGCTGGTTGTCCACTTCGGTATCGACCCGGCTAACGAAGAACGAGGCCACTGACGCGATCTCGTCGACGGACTTGCCATCGGCTACGCGACGTTCAAGGGCGTGAATGTAGGCCTCGGCCACCTTGCGGTAGGCGTCTAGTGAAAACAGCAACGTGATGTTGATGTTGACGCCCTCATAGAGCATCTGCTCGATGGCCGGCAACCCTTCATCCGTGCCGGGGATCTTGATCATGACGTTGGGGCGGTGGACCCGCTCCCAGAGCCGGCGAGCGTCGGTGATTGATTTCTCGGTGTCGTGCGCCAGCTCTGGTGACACTTCCAGTGAAACAAACCCGTCGTGACCGCCGGTCTCGTCGTAGTTAGGACGGAGAATGTCGGCCGCCATCTGAATGTCGCGCACGACGAGTTCTTCGTAGATCTCCTCCGACGTGCGGCCGTCCGCGACGAGAGTCTGGATCAACTCGTCGTAATCGTTGGACTTCGAGATTGCAGTATCGAAGATTGAAGGATTGGATGTCACACCGACGACACCGTAGTTATCGATCAGATTCTGAAGCTCACCGGATACGATCAACTGCCGGCTGAGATTGTCGTTCCAGACGCTCTGTCCGTAGTCGTGCAAACGTTGAAGTGGATTCTTTGCCATCTGATTGCCCTCCCTGTAAGAGTGAGTCCGTATTGGCGACGACGCGGCGGGCAGTTATCCCATGATACCGAAGCTGTCGCGCTCTACTGTGTCTCTCTAATACTACCGTCCCTCTAATTCGACTGTAGGATTCTGATCTCGTCGACCGCCGTCGGATTCTCGAGCGCGGAGAGGTCGCCCGTGTCGTTGCCAAGATAGGTGGCTCGAATTACCCTGCGCATGATCTTGGCATTGCGGGTTTTAGGCAGGTCTGACACGGCATGAACTTTGCTGGGCCGCAGCGGACGCCCAAGATGCGATGCGACGGTGTCGAGAATCTCGGTGGCGATGCTGTCGTCGAACGCCTGGTCTGGACGGAGAATCACGAAGACGACAATGGCCTCCCCTTTGATCGCGTGTGGAACTCCGATCGCCGCAGCCTCCTGGACGGCGGGGTGGGAAACAGCCGCCGACTCGATTTCCGCCGGACCGACCCTCTTGCCGGCTACGTTGAGAGTGTCGTCGGACCTGCCCAGGATAAACCAGAAGCCGTCGTCGTCTACCAGCGCCCAGTCTCCGTGGACCCAGGTGTCCGGCAGTTTCGACCAGTAGGCGTCGATGTAGCGTTCCTGGTCCCTCCAGAAACCGTTCGTCATGCCGACCCAGGGCGCGCGGATGACCAGTTCGCCGACGGATCCCCGCACCGGATTGCCGGCCGCGTCAACGACATCAGCCGCCATGCCCGGAACCGGGCCGGTGAAGGCGCACGGCTTCTGAGGGTGGATTGTGGTGGATGCGATGATGCCGCCGCTGATCTCGGTGCCGCCGGAATAGTTGACAATCGGGCAGCGATTGCGGCCAACCTTCTCCATTGCCCAGAGCCAGGGACCAGGATTCCACGGCTCACCAGTGGAGCCGATTGCGCGTAGTGACGGCATCGGGCGCTGCTCGACCCACTCATCGCCTTGCGCCATCAGTGCGCGAATGGCTGTTGGCGAAATGCCGAGGACGGTGGCTTCGTGTTTCTCAACCAGTTCCCACAGACGATCGGGATTGGGATAGTCCGGAGTGCCTTCGAAGAGCATGATCGTCGCCCCAGCTATGAGCCCGCCTGCGACGGCCCAGGGACCCATCATCCAGCCCAGATCGGTCAGCCAGAAAAGGGTCTCGCCGTCCTGAAGATCGAAGCAGAACGCCAGGTCTTGCGCGGCTTTTATCGGAAATCCACTGTGGACATGCACCGCGCCCTTGGGTTTGCCGGTCGTGCCAGAGGTGTAGATCACCATGAACGGATCGTCGGCCGATGTGTCGACGACATCGAACGCCGGACTCGCGTTGTCCATGAGCTCCCCCCACCAGTGCAGGCGCTGGTCAATCTGCTCGCTGCGGGCGCCGATGCGTTCGACAACGACGACATTCTGGATAGTGGGAGCTTGCTCGACCGCCTGAAGCGCCGTCTCGAACATTGCGACAGTCTTCCCGCGCCGGTAGAATCCATCGGCGGTGATCAATGTCGTCGCGCCGGCATCGTTGAGGCGGCTGGCGACGGCGTCCACGCCGAAACCCGAGAATATCGGCACGAAGATCGCGCCGAGCTTGCCGCAAGCGAGCATGGCGATGGCGGTCTCCGGCAACATGGGCAGGAAGATGCCGACGCGATCACCCTGCTCAACACCAAGCGTCCCCAGAGCGTTGCAGGCGCGGTTAACAGCCTCGTGAAGCTGGCTGTAGGTAAGCTCCGTTGTCACGCCGTCGTCGCCTTCCCACTTTAGCGCAACGCTCGCCGCGCGCTCAGGCAGGAAGCGATCGATGGCGCTGGTGACATAGTTCATGCGCCCACCAGTGAACCAGTGGGGCCATTCGATGCCGTCTGCGGTGTCGAGAACCTGCGTGTACGGCTGGGTCC
>JACCZH010000281.1 GCA_013696045.1 Chloroflexia bacterium | reverse complement strand
AGCAGTCAGCGGCCGGGGAGGCGGCTTGTCCCCTCCCGAACATCCCGAGATCAAAACCACGGGAGGGGACAAGCCGCCTCCCCTACCAGAATCCGCCGGACAACCGCACATTATTCTGCCCGCAGGTGTATATAGAAGGAGTATCGTGACCGACGTCATTCGCGTTGAAGGCCAGTACTACATCCGCTCAACCTCGTCGATGGCTGATAGCCGCATGCTGGTGCTCAAGCACGCCGAGACCTTTGCGGTGTTCGATCGGCACGGCGACATCCACCCGGTCGGCTTTGGCGAGCAAGGCATCTTCCATGAAGGCACGCGCTTTCTATCCAGCCTTGTCCTCACAATCGACCACCAGCGCCCGCTCTTGCTCAGCTCCACCGTGCGCAAAAACAACTCGCTGCTGGCGGTCGATCTCACTAATCCGGATCTCTACGAAGACGACCGTCTGGCCACCCAGCAAAACACACTCCACATCCTGCGCTCAAAGTTCCTCTGGGAGAGCGTCTGCTACGAGCGTCTGGAGATCGCCAACTTTGGAACGGCACCCGTCTCCTTCGAGCTTGGGCTCAACATCAGGGCCGATTTCTCCGACATCTTCGAGGTGCGTGGCCAGCATCGCAAACAACGAGGGCGGCTGCTCGATCCTGTTGTCACACCTGATAGTGTCAACATCCTCTACGCGGGGCTCGACGACATCACGCGCACCACTCACATCACGGTCACGCCGAGGCCCACCACCATCAGCGCCTCCGAGATCTGCTTTGAACTGACCCTCGCTCCCCGCGAGGAACAGACGATCGACCTCGCGATCGTCTGCGAGATCGAAACGAGTGAGCCGCATCTTGACTATGACACGGCGCTATCAGCCGCCAACGCGCTGCTGCAACAGGAACGCCGCGACGCCGTCGAGATCTTCACGTCCAACGAGCAGTTCAACGACTGGATCAACCAGTCACTCGAAGACATGCACATGCTAACCACGGAAACCGAGACCGGCTCCTATCCCTATGCCGGCATTCCCTGGTTCAGCACCGCCTTTGGCCGCGACGGCATTATCACCGCCCTCGAAATGCTCTGGGCGAATCCAGACCTTGCCCGTGGAGTCCTCGCGTATCTCGCCAGAACCCAGGCCACTGAAGTGGATGCCGCCACTGACGCGGAACCCGGCAAGATTCTGCACGAGACACGCCGCGGCGAGATGGCCGCGCTGGGCGAGATCCCGTTCGGCATGTACTACGGCAGCGTCGATTCCACCCCGCTCTTCGTCGTGCTGGCCGGCCGCTACTACGAGGCCACCGCCGACCGCAATTTCATCCAGTCGATCTGGCCCAACATCCAGGCCGCGCTCAGTTGGATCGACACCTATGGCGATCTGGATGGTGACGGCTTCGTTGAATACCAGCGCAAGCAGGATTCCGGCCTGTTCAATCAGGGCTGGAAGGATTCGCACGACTCTATCTTCCACGCCGACGGCTCGCCGGCCGAACCGCCCATCGCCATCTGCGAGATGCAAGCCTACGTTTATGCGGCCAAGCTGGCCGCCGCCGAGTTGGCCGATGTTCTGGGATATTCCACGAGCGCACTGGAGTTAATGGATCAAGCGGCCCTGCTCAAGCAAAATTTTGAGGACCACTTCTGGGACGAGGAACTGGAAACCTATGTGCTCGCTCTTGATGGCAAAAAGCGCCCCTGCCGGGTGCGCTCGTCCAACGCCGGCCACGCGCTCTTCTCCGGCATCGCCAGCCAGGAGCATGCTGAACAGGTGGCTCGCACGCTGCTGTCAGAGGAATCATTTTCTGGCTGGGGCATCCGGACCATTGCGACATCCGAGGCGCGCTACAACCCCATGTCGTACCACAACGGCTCCATCTGGCCGCATGACAACGCCCTGATAGCGGACGGCCTAGCTCGCTACAACCACCAGGACATGGCCGCCGATGTGTTGACCGGGCTCTTCGACGCCAGCATCGTCGTGGACCAGCACCGGCTTCCGGAGCTGTTTTGTGGCTTCCCGCGGCGTCCCGGTGAGAGTCCAACCCTGTATCCCGTGGCCTGTGCCCCGCAAGCCTGGGCCGCTGGCTCGGTCTTCATGATCCTGCAAGCCTGCCTGGGAATGAGCATCGACGCCCCGGCGCGCCGGCTGCGCTTCACCCACCCCATGCTGCCCAGCTATCTCAACGAAATCCGCATCAGCAATCTCGCGGTCGGCTCCGCCACCATCGACATCGCCTTCCACCGTCACCCCGACGACATCGGCATCAGCATCCTGCGCCGCTCGGGTGAGGTGAAGGTCGTGGTGGTGAAGTAAACGCTGGAATTATCCAACTGGATTCCCTGATTGCATTGGGGCATCAAGCGTCTGTACGCTTTCTCACCTTGTGCTCGCATTGCGAAGAGTAAACCAGCGCATTACTCCACCTCGTAAACGACACTCCCACCAACCTCGGCGACACGCCGAAGCTGTGGCAGAGCATCGGCCGACGCAATTGCCGTCTGCTGGTCGTAGCCCGGCGCGTCATGGATGAGGACCCAACGGATGCCGAGGTCTTGCAGGACAGCAACATTCTCCGCCGTGGCCATCGATGGGCGGTCTTCCGCCCCCTCGAACTGGCGCAGCAAGGCGATATGCTCATCCGGAATGAAGCTACCGTAGCCGGCAACGACCGGCATCCAGTGCCGGGTCGAGTAGTACATATAGCGGATTGGCTGGAAGATGCCAGTATTCAGGTCGGTATTCCGCTGTATAAGGCCATCAGCCGGAAACTCAATGACCGGACCATGTGGTTGCCCGGCCAGCCAGTCATACATAGCTGTTGACTCGCGGTCCTTGGGCACCTCCCAGGTCCCGACACTGGAGCGCAATTCGATACAGGTAGCCAGCGCCAGCGCCGCGGTCAGAACAAGCCCCACAGCTACGGCGTGCTGCCCAAGCCGTCCCCGCAGTCGCTGCCAGAGGGCGGTGTAGCCAAACGCAGCCAGGAGCGGAACAAACATCGCCACGAGCAAGCCCCAGCGGCTGACACTGCGCACGTTCTGGATCGGAGGGAAGAGATCGTAGAGCAGCGCATAGGGCATCGGAATCCTGTGACCGGCCACATGAATCGCGAAGCCGAGCGAGAGCAGCACGCCGATGGCGCTAAGCAACCCGGCAAACCAGATCGGCCAGCGGCGCCAGGCCAGGAGCGACAATCCGGCCCCAACCAGCGCAACCGCGCCGGGGAAGAAGGGCGACGCCCGTCCATCCAGCCATTGAATCCAGAAGTGATTGGTCGGAAACACCGAGAGGTAGCTGCGAGGCGTTGCCGAATAGCGCTCCACCTCAGCGCGGTCACGCGTGAAGCCATACTCGTCGCTCAGCGCGAAGTGGGGTATAAGCGTGAGCGCAAAGAGCAGATATGGGACGCCAACGGCCACGGCGAGCAACACCACGTCCCGCCGCGCCCAGGGTCTTTTCCGGCGCTCCAGCGCAAGCAGAAACAGCAGGTACAGCCCAAGGGCGACCGTCGCAAACACGGCAATATGCAGCGACGCCAGAAGCTGAGCCGCCAGCGCGGCCCCGGCGACCGCCAGATAGCGGCGCTTGCCGCCTCGGACGAAAATCGTCAAAGCCCACATCGCCAGAGGCAGCCAGCCCATGACCAGCAGGTTCAGATGGCTCATGTGTGAGTAGCGCGCCGGCGCAAAGGCAGCCACCAGTCCGGCAATGAAGGCCGCTCCCGGATGCGCGCCCAGCTCTTTCGCCAGCAGATAGACGGCGAATGCGGTAAACCAGAACGAGAACAGTATCATCAGGTTATAGGCCAGCACGTCGTTGCCAGTTAGCAGGAAAGCGGGCCAGGCCAGGACGGCGTTCGAGATCATCTCCTCGGCGTAGGCCAGCGAGTTCTCGGAAAATGGATAAAAGGTGTTGGCGTCATAGAGGTTGAGCGGGTCGGCCACGAGCCGGTGCTGGACCGACCGCATGATCCAGATCTCGTACAACGGGTCGCCGGGATCCTGGACAACAGAGCCGGCCTTCGGCGTCAGCGGCCAGGTCATCCACACCGTTGCCAGCGCGAAGAGCGCCGCCACGGCCAGCCAGAGCGGTCTGCCTCGTAGATAGTTCTCAATCTGCATTGCGCGAGTATAGCGTAGCGTTCTGCCAGGTTGTGGTCACCCCCTGGAACTTCCCCTGGCGCGTATCAGCCGCCCGACGAAGGGTATCTGCCCAAGTCGGCACGATACCGAGCTACATCAGCAACACCTTCACTGTTCGGGATTCATACGACGCTTGACAATAACCCATGGCGTCCTTATAGTGATCGTGCATGCGGACACCACAATAGTCTCAGCCTCATCGTCCTGCCGCGACTGCCGGCCAGGAAGGAGGGAGCGACCCAGGATTATCGCCGGCGAGCGAGGAGATCACCGATCAACCTGTCATTGTGCAAAGGGAAGGAATCATGGATCACATGTGTCTCGCGCTACCGATTCTCGATGGCAAGACCCAGGATGTGCGTGACTTCATGAATGAGCTTGAAAACTCGCGCAAGAGCGAATATGATCGCTCTGAGCGCAACATCGGCATCACAAAAGAGCTCTGGTATTTGGCGGGCTTGCCGTCCGGCGACCACCTTATTGCCTACATGGAGAGCGACAACTTCGGCAACGCATTGTCAATGTTTTCTCAATCTCAGGACGATTTCGACATGTGGTTCAAAGAACGGTTTGCTAACGCCACCGGTGTGGACCTGAACAATCCACCGCCAGATATGCAACTGCCCGAGCTGCTCTCCAGCTACAGCGCAGAGATGATGACCGCGGCAGATTGACTTCCGTTCAGCCAATGGCTATCATTCGCCCGCGCTGGGACATGAGTCCTGTTCGCTGACATGGTGACTTGCGTCTATGCTCATGTGGTGATAATATAGGCAACTGTGCCGGCCAGCGTGCTGGCACTCTTGCTGAATTGAATGAATTCTGGGTGCTGGTCCGACAACGATACCGCACCGGATAATAATGAAGAGGTTACATACTAGATGAGCATTGCAGCAGTCTTGATCGCCAGGATCCGCAGCCGCGAGCGCGTGATGGCCAACATCGCCCGCCGCAACCCGGACACCTTCCGCACCAACCAGTACTACAGCTCGCTCAACTCCGCGGTCATCGCCTACCGGGGCGAGCTCTCCCAGCTTGAGGGCGCAGGCGCAACCCGTGACGAGTTCGTACTGAACCACTAGATCACAACCACCCGGTCCTCCCAGGACCGGGGTTTCATTGCATACTCCCATTTCTGGGGAGGGGTGGAGAGTGACGGACCCTTGGGTTAAACCCCAGGGGTCCGTTTTCTGTGCGCAATCTGTCATTCCAGTGCTTACTGTCATCCCGAGCCGGGTACCCTCTGGGTGACAAGTCAGTCTCTTGCCCAGCGCGATACCATAATATTGACAATAGAAGACACGTCCGCGCCCCTGAGCGCCAGCACCGGAAAGAATCAACGCTCCATGTCTCTCATCGACTTCGTCCGCCAGATGGACGGACAACCAACCCACTGCACCGACGACGGCTTCCCGCTTATCAGCATCGACGGCGAGATTTACTGCACCGTGGAGTACGCCGACGGGCTGATCGGCGGCCAAAAGGCCGTCGGTGTCGCCCAGGGCGAGCATTTCATCGAGATCCTGCTCGCCAACGGCTACCTGATTCCACTCACCTGCCCTTGCTGCGGCGGCCAGCTGCATCTGCGCGACATGCAGCTACCAGAGCTACGCGCGCTCCTGATCGGCCGCTCCATTGAAGGCTTCCGCCACGGCGAATGGGTCGGCGAGGGCGTCCCGCCCAAGCGTCACCCCGTCTTCGCCCTGCAGTTCAGTGGCAGCGAAGAGCGCCAGGAACGCACCATCGAGGTCGCCCTCGAATCCGTGCGCGGGATCCGCAAAGCGAATGCGTCACCCGCCCCCCATTAACTGTCATCCCGCTGTTTGTTTGTCATCCCGACGCAGGAGGGATCCGTTTCTCTCCGCTTTGGTCTAACTCGATTATGGATCCCTCCTGCGTCGGGATGACAACTAGTTCGTGTACACTGTCCCCTTGCAGACACTTGACACTACGGGAGGCCGGATAACAGCTTGAAGATCTTCGATTCACACGTGCATTTCCCCTGGGGCGAAGACCGCAATCCAGACGAAGCCATCGAGGAGCTGGTCGAACAGGCCCAGGCGGCCAACGTGGCCCACATGTGCCTGCTTGGCTCGCGCTTCGGCGATTACAACGAGCGTGTCTCCACCGCCATGGAGCGCTACCCGGATCTCTTCTTCGGACTCTACGGCATCGACCTCGATGAAGAAGGTCTAGATCAGGTCCACGAAGCCGCCCAGCGCGGCTATCGCGGTTTGAAGATCATCCTGCCGACCAAGCGCTACGATCATCCAGACTACTTCCCGATCTACGCCGCCGCTGAAGAGCACGGCTTTGTCTGTCTCTTTCACACCGGTGTTGTCGGCGGTGGAGCAGACTATCGCACGCATGATCCGTTCGACCCGGAGCTGATCGAGAGGGTGCGCTCGATGGAAGAGCGCTCGCGCGGCCGGGGCGTCTCGTCGGCCCACATGGAGCCGATCACGCTGGACACGGTCGCCTTCAACTTCCCGTTCCTGAAGATCATCGGCGCGCACCTGGGCATCGGTTACTATGACGTCGCCTGCCACATCGCCCGTTGGCGCAGGAACGTCTTCCTGGACATCTCCGGCGGCGAGATGGTGCGGCGGCACGTTATCGAGCGCCGGCTGATCCCGGCCGAGATCTCGCACTTCAAGCTTGTCTATGGGTCCGACAACAACCAGCGCTTCGCCGAGGAGATCCGCGACTGGCAGGCCATCTTCGACCTGCTACGGATGGGCGACGAGGAGCGCGAGCGCATCTTCTACGGCAACGCCGCTCGCCTCTTTGGCGTCATCCCCACCGAAACCTTCCCCGCCCCCGAGCCTGCCGGAGCCGCGACCGGCGATGGGAGCTAGCCCCACGGCTAGACACACATCACCGGTAGGAGCGGCAGCGCGGCGGGCACAACCGTGCCCGTTTCGTTTTTGCTAGATAGCTATGTGGGGAAATAACATGAACGATCACTCAAACACGCTACGCGGAAAACAGATCGCGTTTATCGGCTGCGGTGTCATGGGAGAGGCCATATTGGCGTCGCTCTTGCACGGCGAGATGGTCTCGGCCGGCCAGATTACCGGCTCGGAACCGGTGGCCGAGCGCCGCGAGGAACTGGCGAAGCGCTACGGCATTACCATGGCTGAGACCAACCTCGAAGCCGTCTCCGGCGCCGACATCATCATGCTCACGATCAAGCCGCAGTCGCTCGATTCAATCTGCAACGATCTGCGCGGCAAGCTCAACGCCAACCAGGTCGTCGTCTCGATCCTGGCCGGCGCGACAATCGACCGCCTGTGCGGCGGGCTCGACCACCAAGCGGTCGTCAGGGCCATGCCCAACACTCCGTCCCAGATCGGCCAAGGCATGACCGTCTGGATGGCAACCCCGGAGGTTACCGGTCCACAACAAGAGGAGGTGGCCGCTGCGCTGAGCGCCATGGGCCATGCCGTCCAGGTCACAAGCGAGAACGAGGTCGATATGGCGACCGCCCTCTCCGGCACCGGGCCGGCCTACATCTTCATGGTCATGGAGTCGCTGATCGACGCTGGGGTACACATGGGCTTCTCGCGCAGGATCTCGGAAGAGCTGGTGTTGCAAACGATGATCGGCTCGGTGCTGTTCGCCAAAGAATCCGGAAAACACCCGGCCGAGCTACGCAACATGGTCACTTCGCCGGGCGGCACCTCGGCGGCGGCCATCTACCAGATGGAGAAGGGCAGCCTGCGTACCGTCATCTCCCGCGCCGTCTGGGCCGCCTACCAGCGCACCCGCGAACTCGGCCAGGGTGAGGCGATGCAAGCGCCTCCGCCGTCGGTGCGGTAGAGTTTCCGCTTATAGAGGTCATTCCTGCGTTGGAACGCGATGATGAGATCATCCTCCACGTAGCGGCGCAATGTATCAATATCCGAATAAAGAACAAACGCTGAGAGGACAGACGATTGTCACCATTTGAGCGCCAGGGAAGGATTCTGCTGGCGGCGGCCATCGGGCTGCTCTTTCTCAGTGTCTTTGTGAGCATGATCATGACCCAGTGGTTCACTTTTGGATTCATCTTCGCGGCCGGACTGGGCGTTACCGGGCTCTTCTTCTTCCTGCGCGGCCGGCAGGCATAGATAGCCGGTGAACGAGCCAGTCACCACCCGTGCCCCTGCGCGGCGGGCGCTGCGTCTGGGTGGAGCCAACGGCATTCTCCTGCGGCTGGGCCTGATTGTCCTGGCAGCCACTGCCGTCCACGAACACGTCATGCGCACCAGTTCGCTGGTTGTCCTGCTGGGATTCTTGCTGGCCGGAGCCATTCTGGCCGAGCCACTTGCCCGCTACGCCGCCGCCTGGCTGGCGTTCTCCCTACTCCGCGGCATCGCTGACAATGCCGGGCTGCCCGACCGTGGCGGATTGTTTGCCTCCGCCGATAGCTGGATCGGCTTCGGAGTCACCCCAACCGAGCGGCTGCAAAACCTCCTTTACACTTCCGGCCAGCTCGGCATTATCGACCAGGCCGCGATCTGGATACACGCTTCCTATTATTTCGTTCCACACCTGATTGCTATCAGCATCTGGTGGAGCTGTCGCAAGAACGGCATGCAACTCTTCGACACCTATCTGCGGGCAACGATCGCCGTTATGGCCGCCGGTGTGCTGCTCTATGTGTTGCTGCCAACCAGCCCACCGTGGCTTGAGAGCAACGGCAGCAGTCAGCTGGACGTCACACGCATCGTCCACGCAGCCAACAGCAACCCAACAGTCAGCCGCGAACAAATCTACACCATCTTTACCGACCCCAACCCGATCGCCGCCATGCCCTCACTCCACACCGCCATCACCGTCCTGGCAGCTTGGGCGCTCTGGCGGCGCAACCGGCCGCTCGGGATGTTGGCGGCCGTTTATGCAATGGCTATGGGGCTTACGCTGGTCTACCTGGGTGAGCATTATGTTATCGATGTTCTGGCAGGCGCGGCTTTGACAGGGATCGTGGTTGTCATCATTCAGCGCAGGAGACGTCCCGGTGGGACGTCTCCTGCCGCCTCAAACCATGCATCGTGAGGGATCGTACCCGCCTGGTTCAGTATGAGACGTCCCGTTGGGACGTCTCTACCCCCTCCGCCCCGGACCATCCACAATCCGGCCAGGCATCGCGCCGGTGTGCTCACCGTCATGGATCACCCTACCACCATTAACCCAGACATCGCGAATGCCGACCGAGAGGTGGTGCGGATCGGTAAAGGTCGAACGATCGCCCACCGTCTCGGGATCGAACACCACGACGTCGGCGAACATGCCGTCGCGCAGCTGGCCACGGTCGCGAATACTCAACCGGTCCGCCACCGACGAGCTCATCTTGCGGATCGCGTCTTCCAGCGTCAGCACGCTCTCTTCGCGGACATACTTGCCCAGCACCCGTGTGAACGTCCCGTAGGCGCGCGGATGGGTCGCGTTGGTCTGGGTGGCCGGGTCGATGCCGCCAGCGTCGGTGCTGATTTTGATCCATGGCTGCTTGAGCTGCATTTTGAGATTGTCTTCGCTCATCATGAAATAGATCGTGCTGATCCTCTGCTGTTCCGAGGTCAGCATGTAGCGCACCGTGTCCGGCCACTCCTCACCACGCATTGAGGCGATTTCGTCCAGGTTCTTGCCGTTGTACTGCCGGTTCTCGTCCTTCATCATCCCGACCGGAACCACACCCTCACGGTTCTGGGCGCGTGCCATCGCGGTCGAGTTTGGCGGCGGGTTCAGCATCTCGGTACGGATCGCCTGCCAGGTGGCATCATCAGCCAGGTTGTCGAACAGCTT
>JACCZH010000077.1 GCA_013696045.1 Chloroflexia bacterium | reverse complement strand
GTACAGCATTCTCGTGGCGTTTGTTGGAGCGGTCATCGTATTGTTCATCCTGAACCTGGTGACAGGGAAGGATTAAGCTCGCCATAACGGCGCATTGCGAACTGAGATCAAAGAACAGGTCTGCCCTCATAATGTTAAGGGCAGACCTGCTTCTTTTAAGCATAATCGAGGTGCGCGCTCTACAAGTATGAGGTGGCTTGACGATGCACGGAGGTGACGCGGTGGCGGCCTGGGATCAGCAAGAGCATGCCGCGATGGACTTCGCGGAGACTGACCATCGCGGCGCCGTAATGCGTGGCTGTCGCTTCATAGAATGTAGCTTTCACAGAGCGGATCTGGGCGGGATCGTAACAGAAACCTGTGTGTTTGACCGGTGTGATTTTAGCGGAACACTCCTCAACAGCAGCATCCATAACGGTTCAGCCTTCCTCAACTGCCGGTTTCGCGGGACAAACCTGCTTGGAGCGGAGTTCCGCGAATGCAAGCTCACCGGGTCGGTGCTTGATGAGGCGAACCTTACAGCGGTGCGTATCATCGCCGGCGATTGGTCATACACCAATTTACGCTTCCAGACACTAGAAAATCTGGATCTGCGCAAGGTGCGCCTCGCGGAGGCCGACCTCTATGAATGTAACCTCACGCGGGCCGATCTCCGTGGAGCGGATCTCAGTCACGCCAACCTGGACAAGGCGCGCCTGGAACAAGCGGACCTGCGCGGCGCGAACCTTGAGGGGATCGATCTCAAAGGGTTGACCTTGCGCGACACCCGGCTCGATCTCGCCCAGGCAGTTATCCTTTCCCAGTGCTACGGGGCACGCGTCGAATACGAATAGATGACGGCCCCACGTCTTATGCGCCGTCCTGAAGCCTTGCGATCGTCGTGTCGTAGTCATTTTCCGTGATTGCCCGGACGTCGAATCCCATCAGGTCCATATATGGCGTGAGCATCAGGTTGAGCTGTGCCGGGTCGTCAGATTCCACAATCAGGAATCCCGCGCCACCGCCGACCAGGTCATACCAACCCCGGATCTGATCTTGCCGGTTTGTGCCGGCGTGGTGCTGCTGGATCACTCGCTGCCGCACTTCTTCAGCACTCGTTCCTGGATACCAGGTGTACTCGCAAAACCAGAGCATAGCGTGCCTCCTTCTCCAGACCGATCAAGTTGTTGCTGCTTCCACACTATCACTCCGGCTTGCTTGATAACGTTTAGCCATTCGAGGTTCGCTGCTAAGATGTCCGGAAAGGTTTGCCGGCCGGTGTATCGACGGGCGGACCGGTGTTCGGGGCTATGCATATGAGGGAGGTGACATAATGACTGATACGTTATCCACAGTGAGTCCGGCAGCTCTACAGGCGCTTGAGTGGCGGTCGGTCGGCCCGTTCCGGGGCGGACGCTGCATCGCTGTCGCCGGGCACCCGACAGAGTTGGCGACGTTTTACATGGGCACCACCGGCGGTGGTGTCTGGAAGACCGAGGATGGCGGAACGTTCTGGGAGAATATCTCGGATGGCTATTTCAAACGTGCCTCGGTCGGCGCGATCGCCATCGCGGAGTCGGACCCGAATGTCATCTATGTCGGCATGGGCGAGTCGACCATCCGCAGCAACGTGTCCCACGGCGACGGTGTCTACAAATCCACCGACGGCGGCCAGAGCTGGGAAAACGTCGGCCTGGCCGAGACGCGCAACATCAGCAAGGTGCGGGTACACCCAGCCAATCCCGATCTCGTCTACGTAGCTGCGTTTGGGCACGCCCACGGACCCAACCCGGAGCGCGGCGTGTATCGCAGCGGGGATGGCGGGCAGACCTGGGATCTGGTGCTGCACAAGAGCGACGAGGCCGGGCCGGTGGACCTGGTGTTCGACCCTTCCAACCCGCGGGTGCTCTACGCCGCGTTCTGGGAAGGCGTGCACCGGGCGCATGAACTGGTGAGCGGTGGACCGGGTAGCGGCCTCTTTCGCTCGACCGACGGCGGCGACACCTGGGAAGACATCACCCGCAATCGTGGGCTGCCTGAGGGGTTGCTCGGGCGCATGGGGCTGGCGGCGTCGGGTGCGAAGCCTGGCCGCGTCTGGGCCATCATCGAAGCTAAAGAAGGTGGCGTATTCCGGTCAGAAGACTATGGCGTCAGCTGGGAGAAACTCGGCGAGCATCGCGAGGTGCGCCAGCGCCCCTGGTACTACATGCACATCTTTGCCGACCCGGTCGATCCGGAGACCGCCTGGGTGATGAATCTGAACGCCTGGAAGTCGAGCGACGGCGGCAAGACATTCAACCTGATTACTGGCACCCACGGCGACTACCACGATCTGTGGATCGACCCGAAGAATCCGCAGCGTATCATCCAGGGCAACGACGGCGGCGCGACGGTGAGCTTCAACGGCGGCAACACCTGGTCAACGATTTACAATCAGCCGACGACCGAGTTCTATCACGTCACCACGGACAACCAGAAGCCGTACCGCATCTATGGTGCGCAACAGGACAACAGCACGATCACCGTCGCCAGCCGCTCCAGCAGGGCGGCCATAACGGCGACTGATACGTTTGAAGTCGGCGGCGGCGAGAGCGGTTACATCGCGATCCGGCCGGACGATCCCAACATCATCTTTGCCGGCAACTTCGCGGGCATGTTCACACGCTACGATCACCGTACCGGCCAGCGCCAGAACATCTCGGTCTGGCCCGAAGAATCCGCCGGTTGGGGCGCGAAGGACATCAAGTACCGTTTCCAGTGGACGTTTCCAATTGTCCTGTCTCCTCACGACCCGGACATGCTCTACATAACATCACAGCACGTCCATCGTTCGACGGACGAAGGCAAGAGCTGGGAAGTCATCAGTCCCGACCTCACGCGCAACGATGCCAGCAAGATGGGGCCGTCCGGTGGCCCTATTACCATTGACAGCAACGGCATGGACTACTACTGCACCATCTTCGCGTTTGCGGAGTCGCCGTTGGAGAAAGGGGTCTTCTGGGCCGGCTCTGACGACGGTCTGATTCACATCTCGCGCGACAACGGCAAGACCTGGGAGAATGTCACGCCGCGGGAGCTGCCGGAGTGGTCGCTGATCTCGATTATCGACGCGTCGCCAAACGACGGCGGCACAGCCTATGTC
>JACCZH010000236.1 GCA_013696045.1 Chloroflexia bacterium | reverse complement strand
CAACAGCGCCCGCAGCTCGTCGACGCCCACACCGGTATGTGCGCTGGTGGGAACGACCGGGTAGCCGGCCATTTCATACGGCTTGAATACCCTGTCCACTTCGGGCAGATCCACAAGATCGACTTTGTTGACACACAGAATAGCGTTGATGCCGCGCGCCTCGGCCAGCAGCAGCAGGCGGTCGATCATCCGGGGGTGTGGCTCGGGATCGCGAATAGCGACCACTGCGACAAGCTGATCCGGGTTGGCCAGGATAACCTGCTCGGTATCGTCGGTGCCGCGCGCCAGACGCGATAGCGAACGCACACGCGGCAGGATCTCTTCGATAACACCCTGGGGAGGATCGCCCGCGGGAATGCTCAGAGTCGCGCGCACCCGGTCCCCAACCGCCGCGGGATCGGTCTTTTTACGCTGGCGTTTGATTGTGCCGCGCAGGGTGCAACGCAAAATACCGGCGTCGGTGGAGACATCGAAATGCAGACCATAGCTACGCACGATGACACCCAAGAGCTCATCTCCCGCGTTCATCTCATGTAGCTCCGGCAAGGGCAACTCCCAGGTTCCAGACGGTCGAGTGCACGATCTTGTGGCAATTCTGCCAGATTGGGTTCACTGGCTTGGTCCAATATAGCCGATAGCATTAAGCAGAGCGTGAGTTTCGTCCAAAACGGTGACGCCCGGGCCGGACGGCGCCAGGTATTCGCGATCCAGCGTTTGGAGCGCCGCCTGGAGGTCGGCGATCATTTGCGCAGTTTCCGGGAAGGGAAGGGCGATCTGGGTCAGGATGATCTCGCTACCTTCAACGACATTATCCGGACCAGGTTGCACGATGTGGCCCTCGTCTCGGGGAGTGTCCGCTCCAGGCGGGACAAGCCGGACGAGCGCCCGGAAAGGGTCACTGCCGGCCGGCGCTCGCAGCACGAGCACCACGTTCACCCACGGACCGTCTGAATCCGTCTCTCGAGAGCTAACCTCGAAGCCGAGCAACTCGTAACCGCCCTCGAAGAAGACCGCCGGCGCGGCGTAGGGCAGGGCGTCGCGAGTGCGGCCATCAACAAACCACATGCGAAAAGCCCAGTCGCCGCCCGGTTGGGTCCCCCTGGCGATCAAGTTGTCGTCACCGAAATACCTGGAAATGGGCTCGCCGATATCGGCTGAGGCTGGCGCGATCAGATAGGCTGGACCATCGACCGGTAGCGGAACCGTCGCCGGATCGTCAAAGTCGCGCCGGGGACGGTCTGGCGCCAGATAGCGCACGATTCTGCCGTGGTCACCGGTGGAGAAATAGACCACGATGCTGTCTGACGGGAGAGCCGCAATCTCCTCGACGGCGTCACGGACATCGCCCTGGAAGGCTTGATACGTCTCCGGACGCGGCGCCCATTCCCAGAAGTAATCGTAGATTGACCAGGCACTACTGCCGGCAATACTTAACGTAACGACCGTGATGGCAATTCCGCCCCAGCGCTGGCCTCGTTCACATGCTATACGAACCGCCTCCCGCATTGCCAGCAGCGGGAAGAGGAACAGCACCGGGGTCAGGACCAGAAGCTGGCCGTGGTCACCCGGCGCAGTCACGATTACGAACGCCAGGAATCCCAGGAACCAGATCAGCGCCCCGGCATGATGGGAACGCAGGGGATGACGCAGCGTGCACGTGAACCCGATGAGCATCCAGATCGCCAGGATGGGATCAAACAGTGACCGTCCAGCGATGTTCTGTTCCCAGTTGCCCGTGCCGGACCAAAGCAGCGCTCCCAGCGTTGAGGTCATGCGTTCTCCGGCCGGGAGACCATCTGGACCGGTCATGCCGATCTGGAAGGTTTCGGGATGCGCCCAGAAGTAGGAGGCCAACGGCGCTCCGACGAGCAGCATGACGATCAGACCGAGCAGCAACCCCCGGCGGTCGGTGTGGGCGCACAGGTACCCCTCCTTATAAGAGAAGAACAGCCCGATCAGAATCGCAATCGGGATGACTGCGCGCATACCGGTATCGGTGTAGACACCGATACCGAAGGCAAATCCGGCAGCGCCAAACCAGCCCGAAGGAACACTGCGCCCACCGAATTGTGGATTCTCAGCCGCCCTCCAGAAAGCCCAGAGGCCCAAACCTCCAACGGCCGCCATCGTGATGGCCGGCACTGCCTGGCGGCTGAACACGATCTGCCAGAACGACGTCGCCACCAGCAACCCTCCGGCTAGGCCCCAGGCGGGCCCAAGTATCTGCCGGTACCAGAGGCTACACGTCACGGCGGCGGCGATACCGCACAGGGCTGCCGCGAGCCGTGGACCGCCAACGCCCCAACCAGCCAGTTGTCCGCTGATGTTGACCATATAGGGGAAGGCCGGAGGGAGAGCCTCGTCCCCGGCCCTGAAATAGATCGGGAATGCGCCGCGTTCGATCTGTTGCGAGGCAAGCGCGACCGTCGCCTCGTCCTGCCTGAAACCGGGCGGCCCGCTTGTTACCCCCGGCAGTCGCAGCAGCGCGGCGACGACGAGAATTGGCAGCAGCATGAGTAGCGTCTGCGCGAGCCCAGAGCGTTGTTTCCAGAATAGAACGGGTCCAGACCACGGTCTGAGTGAGTCATCTGAACCGCGCACACCTGCTCCTCGCCTACCCTGTTCGGTGTCCTGTCAGGAGAAAAAACGAAGAACTCGCCGTTTGGAGACGATTCTGCATTTGATCGCGTCTTACCGGCAGATGCTGAAGAGAATGATCGGTTCCGGTTATTCGATGATTATCGGTTCTTCCACGGTGACGTCGTTGCACGTCACGGTTACTGTGCCGGTTCCGGGGGTCGTGTCGGGGCTGATTCTCCAGCTCCAGGAAACTCGTCCATTGCCTGACGCTGTCTTTGGACCCAGGCCTGGCTCATCGCTCTCGTCTCCATCCGGGGTTGTGTAGCTGAGGCTACAATCGGCGTTCGGGGTCGTCCTCACGGTCGTGTCGGCCCGGGCGTTGGGTCTTCCGCCTCGGACCGCGAGAATCTCGACGCTGCCGTCTGAGGATTCCGCGCCGGTGGCCGGCTCGGATGGTTCTGTTGAAGCGCTGTCAGCCTGGGTGGTCGCCGGCGGGTCGCCGGTAGTGTCTCCATTACTGTCGCCATCGTTCCCGCCGCAACCCACCACAAAAATCAGCGCACACAGGGACAGGATAATGGCGCGTATAGACATGGAAACACCTTTCGTCTCTTCACACACAACATACATTTTCGGCGCTGATACGTTGTGGTAATCATCCACAGCCGTCCACGATTCGTCAAGAGGACGGCGTAAGGTCGTAAGGTAGTTCTGGAACGATCTGCTATGTCGTGGCGTCTTATGCACAGGCGATGATGGAGACCGTCGGCGGTTGAGCCCGATGATTTTGACGTGGAGGCTGATAGACGATGCGAACCGTGATAGTGCTGCTTCTTATGCTCTCGATACTGATCGCGGCTTGCGGCACAAATACAGATAGTGAGGCGGGCAACAGCGTGGTGGATGAGCCAATAGATGTCACGACCCTGCGCGAGCGGGCGTCTGACCTGGACGGCGAGACCGTGACGGTGCGCTCGTCCTACTGGAGCGACGGCCAGACGCAGTATCTCTCCGACATCATGATGGAGTCCTACCCGCCCCAGATTCCCGTGGACCAGGCCGTGATCCTGGTTGGCGAGTTGCCGTCCGAGGTGTTTGACGCATTGAACCATGCCGACCCTTCGTTCGCGCAGATCACCTGGGGCGAGGTCGAGATCACCGGCCGGGTTGTTGCGGGTGAGCACGTGCAGCTGGAGATCGTTGAGGCGCTGATTCCGGAGGCGTAAGAGCGGTTTGCCGCGTGATACGATAGCGCCATCATCAGGGTACACAGAGAGCGGGCCAGCCATGCACGAGACACACGAAGACACGACTGCATCGAATGGGCATGTCGACCAGTTTGAGCTTGTGGAATTTACAGAAGAGGAAGCACATACGCTCTTTGAAGAAGTCGCCCAGCGTAACCTGGGTATTAGCGGTGATGAGTTCAGGGAGCGCTGGCATCGCGGAGATTACGACGATGATCCGGATCGCCCGGAGGTGATGACCGTGGCAATGAACCTGCCCCTCGTTGAACGTCGCAAGTCGAATCGGTAGTGTCGGGACGGAACTATCGCGAATCCCTCCAGCAGTATGTGACACCTCTGCAGGCGGCACTCCATTGTGTTACTCCCGCGAAACTACAATCAACTCCCCGTGGCCTTAACGTTACAGAAATGTTGAGATTTCCTGATAGTCGTGGTGCGGAGTTGCGTCGGAGAGATCCTGTCAATGGCGAAAGACGCGATCCTGTTTACCTAGTAATTCATCAGCACTTTGGAATCGAAGTCAAAACGGCGGTAAGTCAGCCTCGGACGTACAAGGCTATGACTACTGGTTACGAATATATGATTCTCAACCGCCAGCAACGTGAAATCGTCGTCTTTCACTGGCACCCCGGACAGCGCAGTCACGAACATAGTCCACACGTTCACTTAGGCTCGGCCGTGGTTGATGTTAATTCGTCAGACATTGGGAAAACCTTTTCGAGGTTTCGCATCCCGACCGGGCACGTCTCCGTCGCGCAGGTTGTCCGGTTGTTGCTAACTGATTTCAACGTCGTGCCGAACCGGCAGGATTGGGAATCAGTCCTGGGAGCGATACTCCCGGCGCATACGTAGCAAGTCGTCTACGAGCGCTCTTCCGCTAATGCACGCACTCTGGAGCACACATCCTCACCACGCACAATCGAGGCCGCATTTGAAATCAGGAGCGCGGCGTAATCGTTGCCCGCGATCTCGGCGGCACGCTCCAGAGCTGCGCGAATGGACGGGTTGCGCCGGCCGGGGTTGTGGGAATCGGAAGCGATGACATGCGCCAGGCGGCGTTGGATCAGTGTCTCGGCGGTTTCCCGGGCCTCGGCGCCGTGGTAGCCGGTGAGCGAGTGCGAGTTGATCTGCATCAGGATCCCGCGCTCGATCAACCGCTCCACCCA
>JACCZH010000072.1 GCA_013696045.1 Chloroflexia bacterium | reverse complement strand
TAGTTAACGTGGGACACGATCAACATGCCAGGGCCCACATCAGCGGGAATTCCGACCGTCAGCCGGCCCGGCTCATGGATAGTTACCACGAGCTCGACATCCGAACCTTCGATCCACGCGCGCGGCTTCCATTCGTCAGCCTCCCAGATAATCAGCCCGCCTGCGGCCGTCAGCGCTTCGCTAAACCCGGCCCCCGGCGATTCAGTTTCGGTGTCGGATACGATGAAGCGGACGTTGAGGTTCCGGTAGGCGTCTGCCTGCCGGTCTGTTCTGGCCTGCACAAGATAACTCTGGTAGCCGGCCAGCGCCAGCGGGTCGAACAGCCCGCCTATGTCGTCCAATCCCGCCACGAGCGCCAGGTTTGGCTGCCAAAGGGGTGTACTAGTCTCGATCCGAAACGGTCCATCCTCGTCATACTGTTCCCGCAGAAAGGTCACGGCCTCCTCGTGCTGAAATCCAGCCAGAATCGGCTCGGTGGTTGGATTGAATGGCGCGGTGGCGTGGAAAATATCGAGCAACACCACCACACTCACCGCCACTACCAGCGCGCAACCTGCGAGCGTGCCGCGCGCAACCGCATACATCACTCCCAAACCGAGTAGCAGCCAGAGCGCCAACAGCATCACATTGTCGAGAGCGATGACCGGCCGGTTACCGGGATCATTCGTCCCCAATACCTGTGCGGCAAAAAGTGGAATCACGAATCCCACGACAATGACCAGCATCACCGCCAACACATTGACCGCGCGGTGAGTTAGCTCAGCTTGCAGGGGAAACCAGTGCTCGCGGCGCCGAATCAGCGCACTCAGTCCAAACCCCGCCAGGAGCGCCACCGCCAGATCGAAGAACATGTAGGCGCGTCCCGCCCCGCGCATCTGGTCGTAGCCCGGCACGAATGCATAGGCCCAGCCATGCAACGATGCGAATGGCCCAAGCAGGAACAGGATCGATACTGTCGCGATTACAACCCAGAATGCGCGCGTTCGGCTCGGCCACACCAGGAGTCCGAAAACCGCCAGACCCATCGCCAGCACTCCGGCGTAGCCCCACATCTCCGTGTTCGAGAATGGCCCCCAGTAGTCGGTCGGATTCGAGCCATACACCGTTGGGAGAATCAAATGCAGGAGCGCCACTGGCTGGACCGCAAACTCGCTGGCGGCTTCATAACTCAACCCTGAGCGCACGGTGTAGCGGAGCATCTCGAACGATGGTCCCAGCGCGGGAGCGGTTAGCAACAGCGCGACAATCGCCATGAAACCCAATCGCGCGACGCCGCCAATCAATCTCCAATCCTGCCGGAACCCTGTCCACGCAGAGGGGTGAGGGTATGATAACGAGCGCCACAGTTCAAACACGGCGATCGCCACCGCAGCCGTGAGCGTCATGAGCAGAATCGGTTGATGGCCGCCCAGCACAGCAATTGCCAGCACCAGGGTTCCGCCCAGGGCAGACGCCCATGAGCCAAATCTGACCGTCCCCACGATTGCAGCGAAGATCCACGGCGCCCAGGCAGCGGTCGATACCATCGAATAGTGCCCGAGATGCGCAACCATAAACCCGGAATACGCGAAGATCGCTCCCGGCAGCACGGCCGCGGGCCGCGCGACGCCAATGGCACGTGCCAGCCAGTAAACGCCCACGCTTGCAATCAGAAAATGAACCAGCGCCAACCGCTCCATCGTCGCATAACTGAAAGGATCCGAGAGCAGGTAGGCAATGAGATTCGGTGGATACAGGGTCGCGGTTTGAAAATTCGCCAGATGCGGCGCGCCGGAGAAGAGATGCGGGTTCCAGAACGGCAAGCGTCCAGCGCTTACCTCACTTGCGGCAAACGAATGAATGGGGTAGAAAAACGACACCAGGTCCCCGCCACCACGCGGGACCAGTGCCGAACTCCGATACGGCTGCCAGAAAAACAGCAGGTGAATGAACGTCAGCGCGCTGAAAGCAGACAACTCCGCGAAAAGCCAGGGCCAACGCTGACGCACCTGTGGGCGAGACGTCGCCACCAGCAATACCAGCACGAACAGAATAGCCGCGCCCAGGATTGGAACGGGAACCAGCGGTGCGGAGCGTCCCACTCTTCAGCGTCGCTAGACGTTAAAGAGGAAGTTGGAGATGTCACCGTCACGCATCAGATAGGTCTTGCCCTCCAACCGCAGAACCCCCGCCTTCCGCGCTTCGACCAACCCGCCCACGGTAATCATGTCATCATACGAGATGATCTCGGCCCGGATATAGCCACGCGCAATATCGGAATGAATCTCACCCGCAGCCTCAACAGCAGTTGCGCCCTGTGGAATCGTCCAAGCTCGCACTTCGTCCGGCCCAACCGTGAAGAAGGACATCAGGCCGAGCAACTGGTAGGAGAGCCGGATCATGCGGTCCAGGCTGGACTCGGTAATGCCCAGGTCGGCCATGAAGACCTCCGCATCCTCAGCGTCCAGTTGGCCGATCTCCATCTCAATGCCACCGGCCAGTGATTCGATCTCCAACCCGGGCCGGCCGAAACTTTCGCGAGCCTGTTGGACGAGTTTGGAAGCCTCGTCGCCCAGCTGGCTCTCACCGACGTTCAGCAGAACGAGCGCCGGCTTCTGGCTCAGGAAGCCAAAGCCACGCAGCATCCGGTGCTCTTCAGGGTCCAGCTCGACCTCACGCAGCGGTGTGCCGGCTTCGAGAGCATCTTTGCAGCGCACAAGCGCGACACGCTCCCGCTCGTGCAAGTCCCGCTCCGGCCCGCGCAGCTTTCCGATGCTTGAGTCGATCCTGGAGATACGCTTCTCTACCACCGCGAGGTCCGAGAACGTGAGCTCCAGCAAGAGCGTGTCAAGATCGCGCAGCGGGTCCACCGTCTCCTCAGGATGCGGAACCTTCTCATCCTCGAAGGCGCGGACTACCAGAATCAGCGCGTCAGCCTGGGCAAGATAGCCGAGCAGCTGTCCGCCCATACCCTGCTTGGCAAGACCTTTCGCGACACCGGCCACATCCAGATACTGGACATCCGCCGCAACCGTTCGCTTCGGGTTAAACATTGGGGTAAGGACGTCAAGCCGGGGGTCCGGCACCTTCACTGTCGCCAGGTTCGGCTCACCTTCACCGCCCGAATATCCACCGGTGACGGCTTCCGAACGAGTGAGAGCGTTGAAGACGGTTGTCTTGCCACTCTGCGGCAATCCCACGATCACGAGTTGCAACGACATCCGGCTTGAACCTCCGATATACGCACACGGCTTGAATAATCAACGTCTGTTGTACCACGTTGGGCCAAAGAGTCGCTGCGCGCTTCGAGCACAGCTCAGTAAGGGGGGTGACTTGTGCCCTCTCACTTTTGCATCAGAGTAAGCGGATGTGGGAAAAGAGCGGCTTTCTTGAGTCATCCTGAGGCAACGAAGGATCCCGTGTTGGACCGTCGAACTTAAAACGAGAGATCCTTCGTTGCCTCAGAGCCTGCCCTGAGCGCAGCCGAAGGGATGACTACCCCGGCGGCACTCTCCGACTGGCCATTCCTCACGCTATCGCTTGCAGGGATTTAGAAATCGTCGGCGTCGAGGGCGTGGTAGACATTCTCCATACGGTCACGCAGAAAGTCGCGCGAGGACACAATAATGCGGCGAACCTCGTCGATGTCGAGCTCCTGTTCCTCTGCGATCTCTCGCGCCGAGCGGCCCTCAACCGTGCGCTGCAGGACGATTGTGCGCCAACGCTCAGGCAAATCAGAGAGCGCCTCAATCAAATAGGTGACGGTCTCACCATCAATGGCAGCCTGGTCCAGATCAGGGGTCTGGGAATCGGGAATAATATCCGCGAGGCGCACTACCTCGCCGTCTTCGCCGTCCTCACCGGTGAGGACCGTGTCGAGCGAGACCACTCGCACCCTCTCGTTACCCACTCGCCGGATCTCGCGCCGGATCATGTCCTGGGCTCTTGAGCGCAGATAGGTATGCAGATCGCGGATCGGCTCGCCCTCTTGCAGGCGAGTGAGCGCCGACGCAAAAGCCGTGTCCACGACCTCGTCACGCAGAACATCCTCCGCGGTCAGCTGCCCCATGGTCACCCGGCGGCTGAGCTCAAAGCCAACATAAGAGCGCAGATTCTTGACCAGGGCATGAGGGCGTTCGCGCAGCTCGCGAACCTGTTCGGCGGCCTGGGCAGCACGATCATCCGGCGTCTGGGATTGTTTTGTTCTCGAGTGGCCATCCGGCCCTGGAGCAGCTGACATGTTGATGTTCTATCGTTCTCCACGTAAACAACAATAAACGAATCAAAGTGTAATGGAACAAGAAAAAGCTCGACGAGGTCTCGTATTCCACCCACGAGAAGGTGCGCTAATTCTGCCATCTCGGGCCAGTTCGTGCTCATGACAGGTCTGACTGGGCCGGCAACGGATGATGGGACTATTGCACCTGGTCCAACGGGTTTGGGAGCACGCGCAGTAGCGGTTGATCTTGTGAGGTGTCAAGCGAGCCGGCGGTCTCAACGTCTGGACCAACACAAAACGCGTTGCCCCCCGCCGTTTTGGCCGTGCGCATCGCCATTTCCGCGCACTCTAGCAGCGCCTCGGGAGTCTGTCCATGACGAGGGTAGACCGCGACA
>JACCZH010000168.1 GCA_013696045.1 Chloroflexia bacterium | reverse complement strand
GCGTCGCAATCCAAGGCCGCAACGCCGCGGCGAAGGCCGCCTTGATCGCGAGCTGAGCGTCTCGCTGCCAGTCTGTCCCGCTCAGCGCGACAACGGCTTCGCTCTGGCGGATAAAGCCGGCGACCGGCTCAATATGCTCCACCAGTTGAGCATCGAGGGAGATCTCCAGTGTAAATCGCTCCGGAGGACGAGCCACAGGACGCTCACTCCAGTCGAGAGCACACTGGCGGGCAAATGTTCGCAGCGTCTCTGTTCCCTCAGCGGCCGGGGCGGTCGCTGTCCGGCTCGTGGAGTACTTGACGGCCAGGAAAGGCGTTCCACTCAATCCACCGTCCAGCTCACGCTCCAGCGCGGCATCGCCAGTGACGCCAATCAGCGGTAAGCCGCGGTCCCAGGCGAACTCGTGGCACTCGGTGATCAGCTTGCCGTCAAGGGCCATGCGGAAGTTTGGCAAGTGGGTATGGCTCATGAAGCCGTTCAGCGTGCCGCAGCGCGGGTGCATGCCGAGCTGAAAGGATGCGTCGAAATCGTCGTGCCGGGCATGAACGGCGACGGTCTCAACGTTGTCCGGCAGCTTCTGAAGAAAGAGGTTGTGCCAGTTTCCGTTACCGTGGGTGTCCGCTATTCCCACGGCGCTCGCGCCAGCTTCGATCAGGCCGGTTGCGGCGGCGACAACCTCAGCGGTGTACAGCTCACGTCCCTCGTGCCAGTATTCCGGAAAGGCGGGCCAGCACTGCCGGTGGTCGGTAATCCGCGACACCCCTTCCATGTCGGTCGTCAGCAGTATTCTCATCACATCTCTCCCACCACACTTTTCGCAAACATTGGCGTAGCGGCGCAATTTATTGCGCCCTCTCCGGTCCTCGGGAGTCAAGACAAGGCGCAATAAAATGCGCCGTTACGCAGATCGCACTTCTGACATACGGCCTAGTCCGCCAATCCCCGCACCTTATCACCAGGCGCAACGCCAGCTGGAAGGTCGATTGTCAACGCAAGCTCCGCATATGCCTGCATGAGCTCAGGCGGCGCGACAACCTCGCGGCCCTCGGGGACCATAGCCGCGACCGCCTCGTCAACGGTGGAATACCAGCCGGCCCCGACGCCAGCCAGGATCGCCGCGCCACGCATGCCAGCTTCATCCGGGATGGTGAGAACCGGCGCTCCAATACAGCCGCTCACGATGGTCAGCAAGAGCGTGTTGGCCGTTCCACCACCAGTCGCGAAAAAGCGTTGTGGCGCTGCCCCGGCCGCTCTGGCCACCTGCACCAGACCACAAAACGCCAGTCCAATACCCTCCAGCGCGGCTCGATAGACGACACCAGCGGAGTGGCTCGCGGCCAGGGAAGCCAGCGATCCAGAGTAGCCAACCGGCAGAGACAGACCGCCCGCGCCGGGTGGAACGGGCTCAGCCTCGGCCATCAATAAACGGTGACGAGTTGGAGCCACCGGCAATCCAGCGCCATCAATGGCTATTACCACCGCATCCAGATGCGGAGCGATCCCGACAATGTCACGCACCATCGCCCAGCGGCCTTCGACAATCGGATAGCCAAACTGGCGAAACAGCCGCGCTCCCGTGACAACCCGCAACACGCCGTTGGTTCCGAGGGTGAGACAGGCGTCACCGGGCCCAACCGCGCCCACTCCAAGGTTGGCGGCAGCGCCATCGTGGGTGCCTGCTACCACCGGAATGTCAACCGGCAATCCCAGACTCTTGGCCGCAAATGCTGTAACCGTAGCGACAGGCCGAAAACTCTCCGTCACATGCGGGAAGGCGTTGGTGGGCAACCCGGTCAGTATCGTCACTGCCTCCGGCCAGGCAAACTGTCCGGCCCCCGCCGCGAGGCTCGTGACCCAGCATCCTGTCAGCTTCCAGACAAGCCAGGTATGCAGCGTGCCGGCCTTGCGAACACGAGAACACTCATCCGGAAAGTGGTGTCTGAGCCAGCGGGTGTTTCCAATCAGATCCAGACCGTATCCATAGGCGAAGGGGTCTGAATCTCCCCAGACATCCGCGGCATAGCTGTCATCGATGTCGTCCCGGTCCACGCCTTCGATGGCCGCGCGAGGCACGTTCACCGGTTCGTTGTTGCCGTCCAGCCAGACTCCAGGGGCTTTACGGCAGGAGATGGCGATTGCGTCCGGGGATGGAACGTGGCCGAGCATTCTCAAACCATCGTTCGCCTTGTGAATCGCCTCCACCAACGCCGTCCAGCTGCGCGCAAGCTCAGCGGCGTCGTGACCGAACGGCGGACCGCCGCGTGTATAGACCCGGCCCTCGCTCACTGTCTGCCCAGTGGCATCGACGTAGGCCGCCTTACACCAGCTTGAGCCCATGTCGATTGCCAGAACGAACGCCGCTTCCCGCATGATCCTCCGTACCCACTCCAATTGCGCCGTACAATTCAGACTGTTGACGCGTACACTCTAACCGCTGATTGGCCTTTAACAACCATGGTACTGTCTCGCACACCATTGCTGGCTGTCGCCATCATCACCGTTCTCATTGGTCTCGCAATGTTCTGGTGGTTCCGCGATGCAGGCGATAGGGGTACTGCTGAAATCTACGTTGCACTTGGCGCGTCGGACGCTGTCGGTGTCGGCGCGCAACGGCCCGGGCGTGACGGCTGGGTACCGCTCGTGCACGCGGCGCTGCCCGGCAATCCACGGCTCGTCAACCTGGGTGTCAGTGGCGCGCGGATCGGCGAAATCCTGACGATGCAGACACCGGTCGCCATTGATGCCGGGCCGCGCTGGATCAGTTTGTGGCCGGGAGTTAACGATCTGCGTAACGATGTGCCATTGGAAGCATTTCGTCAACAATTGGAACAGACACTTACCGCATTAGATCAGGCAGAGGATGCGACCATCATTCTATTAACCATCCCCGACTTGCGCGACCTGCCGGTGTTCGCCGCCGAAGACCGCGAGCTGCTCAACGCAACGGTGCAAGCGTGGAACGGCGTGATTCGAGACGCCAGCGAGCGACATGGCGCGCTGCTGGTCGATCTTTACACGGGCGCGCCAGAGCTGGCCGACAACCCGGACTACGTCAGCGCCGACGGTTTTCATCCATCAAGCGCCGGGTACCAGCGCATTGCAGAGCTGGTCCTGGCCACACTCCAACAACACAATGCTGCCCTGGTTTCGTCGTAGACGGCCGCCGGTAGTCTCGCTGGAGACGCCGGCGGTCTTGACTTCCGGGCTGCGCAAGACGTACCGCGGCGGATCGGCAGCGGTTGAGGCACTGCGCGGCATCGACCTGACGATCCAGCGGGGCGAGCTGGTTGCCATTGTCGGACCGTCTGGCTGCGGAAAAACCACGCTGCTCAACTGTCTGGCCGGGCTGGAGACTGATTTCGACGGCGAGGTAATCCTGGCTGGAACGCCGCTGCGACGGCTCTCAGACGACCGCAGAGCCAGACTGAGAGCACACACGACCGGCTTCATCTTCCAGGCGTTCAATCTATTGCCCACCTTAAGTGCGCTTGAGAACGTCGAGATGCCCCTGCTGATAGCAGGCCAGCCGGGGGCCATCGCCGGACCACGCGCGCGGGAGATGCTGGCAGCCGTCGGGCTGCACGACCGTGTGTCCCACCGGCCAGCCGAACTCTCCGGCGGGCAGCAGCAGCGCGTCGCTATCGCGCGGGCGCTGGTCAACCAGCCGGCCATCGTCTGGGCCGACGAGCCGACCGG
>JACCZH010000163.1 GCA_013696045.1 Chloroflexia bacterium | reverse complement strand
TCAGCTATCCGGACAGTAACTATGAAACACGGTCTAATCCGGGTATTCGGATTCCTTGCCGGGGTATTTCTTCTCGCCGGCCTCAATGGGAACCTTCAGCCAGTTCTCCATCGGTGGCAGGGTGCAGACCCAGTTGTCGTTGTACTGGCAGTAGGGGCCGTAGGCGTAGTTGAAGTCAACAGTAAGGGCGCCATCCGGGCGCTCCTGTGGATCAAGGGTGCGGCCCGCGCCGTAGGTGTCTTTGCCACTGGTCGCGTCACGGAATGGAATGATGAGCCGGCCTCGGCCTGGCTCACGGTACACCGTGAGGGTTGCGTCTTCCCCGTCAATGGTGAAGGTGACGCGCCCGTGCGGGATGTACTCGCGGCTCTCGCCAGAGGTGGTTGGGAGCTCGATAGGATCATGCGGGATGTCGGTGTCCACCGGCAAGGCAAAGCTCAGATCCGGGTTTTCCGGGTAGTAATCGAGCGGGATATAGGTCGCCTTCTGGGCCTCGGTCAGCGGCGTGTGTTCGTGAGTTTGCATAAAGACATCACGCCGTTCCCGGAAGCGTGCCAGCCGGGTTGCGGTTGAAGAGGTAGACATCGGGAATCCTTTCAGGGTGGAGTTGTGTGGAAGCCGTCCGCAGCTAGACGTTTTCCCGGTTCGTCGTGAATCCATAGGCTAACAGCATAAGCATGAGTGAGACGCCGAACACCACCACTCCCAGCGGGATGTGCAGCGCGGCGATGTCTGGATTGCCGGCGGTGGCGACGTAGCCCATCCCGATCTGGGACACAACTAGCACGACCAGCAGGAAGCTCCAGCCCGCCAGCAGATTCCGTCGCCGGAACCCGGCAAACAGCGCCAGGCCGAGCAACAGTAGCGAAATGGGGAAGATGGCGTTGGCCACGTAGCCATGGATGTCGATAAATTGTCGATCCTGGAACCAGCCCCGGCCGGCCAGCACCGGTTGCAGCGTCACCATGCCGAACATGAGGATGGATAGCCATTGGAACGCTTGACGAAGTATTGGCCGCCCCTGCGCCGGCCGCGAATCTGATGCCAAATCTGGTCGTCCTTTCGAGTGGGTACGAAGGGGAAACACCCACCCTTCGTCTGCATCGACCTGAGTATATCCAACCTGTCATCCGGCTCAGTACAACCGCCTTGCGATGAAGAAGACCAGGTTGAGGACGAGCGATATCAGGATCATGGATGTGATCGGGAAGTAGATACGTGTGTTCTCCCGCTCGATTCTGATGTCCCCCGGAAGTGTTCCAAACCAGTTCAGTCCGCCGGCCAGTATGAGCAGGCCAACGACGATCGCGATCACGCCGGCGCTAATCACCAGTGTTGCTGCTGCGCGACTATCCATCCACCTGTCCTTTACAGATAACGCTCTGCGCATTGATTTATGCCGGGGCACGCTGTTGCCACTGAACGAGAATGGCACTAAACTGCACGGCAGCTCCAGCTTTTCGAAACAGCGCGAGAGGAAGAGACGATCCATGACCGCAACCGACCGCCGAGAGGCATTTCGTCAACCGCTGTCAGAATCCGCCCGCCTCCATGAGCATGCCAAAAAGGTGATGCCAGGCGGCAACACGCGCACAACGGTCCACCTCGATCCCTATCCAGCCTACGCTAACCGCGGTCACGGCGCGCTCGTGGTCGATGCCGAGGGTGAGGAGCGCTACGATTTCCTGAACAATTACACCTCACTGATACACGGCCATGCCGACCCGGATATCAACGCGGCCGTGATCGAGCAGCTTCAGCGTGGCACGGCTTTCGGTATGCCGACGCCGCACGAGGTGGAGCTGGCGCAGTTGATCGTCGACCGCATCCCGTCGGTAGAGCAGTTGCGCTTCACTAACTCCGGCACTGAGGCGGTGATGTCGGCCATCCAGGCGGCGAGAGCTTTCACCGGCCGGCCAAAGATCGCCAAGTTCGAGGGTTCCTATCACGGCAGCTACGACTACGCCGGGGTCAGCACGCTCGCACCGGAGTCCGTCTGGGACGAGCCCGCCCCGCTTTCAACCGCCTACTACCACGGTGCTCCGCAGGGCATGCTGGATGATGTGGTGGTGCTGCGCTACAACGACACCGAGATGATGGAGCGGCTGATCGAGAGCCACAAGAGCGAGCTGGCAGCCGTCCTGATCGACCCGATGCCCTGGAGGATGGGACTCATCGCTGGCGAAGCCGCCTTCCTGGAGCGCTTGCGAGATCTCACTCGAACACACGGTATCGTATTGATCTTCGATGAGGTCATTAGCCTGCGGGCGGCCTACGGCGGTGTGCAGTCGGTTGTCGGCGTGACGCCCGATCTGACGACGATGGCCAAGATCATCGGCGGTGGTTTCCCGGTCGGCGCGGTCGGTGGCTCGGCCGAAATCATGGCGGTTTTCGATCCTCGAGGTGGCAAGCCTAAAGTTCCCCACGGCGGCACCTTCAGCGCCAACCCGATGACGATGGTGGCTGGCCTGACTGCTATGCAAAAGATGACCCAGCAGGAGTTCGACCGTCTTGAAGCGCTTGGAGCCTACATCCGCGAAGGTCTGGCCGAAGCGATGGACGGCGCGCGAGTTGAAGGCCAGGTAACGGGCCACGGCTCGCTCTTCGGTGTCCATCTGCACCGCCGCAAGCTCAGCGACTATCGCAGCAGCGCGGGCACGCCCCCGGAACGCGCCCGCGTCTCCGCCGTCTACGACGGCCTGCTCGCCCACGGCATTATCCTCGCGCCGCAACTCACCGGCTGTCTCTCTACCCCGATGACTGAAACCGAAGCCAACCTCCTCCTCGACGCCTTCTCGTCGGCGTTGCGAGAGACAGAGGCGTAGAGGAAAGAGCGATATCTTGCAGTCCAGTCCACAAGAGAAACCCATCAATGATGTGATGATTCACCCGGTGTATAACCGCCTATCAATCTTGGCGGAACATCCTGAAGGGGAGTTGGAGTATCTTGGTGATGCTCTTGGCCGTGACTGTGTAGTCGTCAAGTTTGTCGATGGATGGATCCGCCTTCATGATGGTGATGGGAGTCGAAACGAGGACTGGTTTGGATGGGGCGCCGCTGTCTTGGCGCCGTTTGATAGTGTCGTAGAGAGTGTTCATCACAACCCTGTTGCGAACGAACCGGGTCATCACTCTGGCGGAAAAGCGGGCAGCGTCATCTTTCGCCAAGATGGTGGGGTCCGCGTGTTATACGGCCATGTGGATGGAATTGAGGTAAAGCTGGGAGACGCCGTGGTAGCAGGGCAGCGTATTGCCAAAGTAGGAAACAACGGCTACTCATGGTATCCGCACATCCATGTGGGAGCCTGGAAAGTTGACACACCGCTGCAAATTCGCTTCGATCTGCGGGCGCTTGGCCGGCTCCAGTCAGAAGATCCCGATCGATATTACGATAGCCAGAGCCAGCCGCGGGTTGACCCGTAATCTGCCTGACTATCCATCAACGCTTGGCGAGTTCCTCTAGCGCGGGACGGTAGCGCTCCACAAACTCCTCGACGTGTCGGACGAACTCATCGTCAATTTGAGGATATCTCGCTTGAATGTCTTTGATGTCGGGATTCGTACGCAGGTATGCCTCGAAAGCCAGTAACTCCTTGGTTCGGGCTTCAGCGTTCTGAACCTCGCATCGCTCATTATCTTTACTCGCAATTCCAGAGTCATTGCAGTTCTCGGGCGATTTCC
>JACCZH010000066.1 GCA_013696045.1 Chloroflexia bacterium | reverse complement strand
CGAGGGCAAGAGCTGGCGCGAAGCGATCCGCGCCCTCAAACGCTTCATCATCCGTCGTATCTGGAAACGGTGGCACGAGATCGGCGTTGCCGCCGCATCTGGCGCCTCCGTTTGACATAGGAGCGTCAATTCTTCATAGGATTGATGATTGTCTTGCGCCTTACGCACCTACCCCCAGATACGAGCGCAGGAAGTAAATAATGAACGCCGCGCTGATGACGTACATGGCGGGGTGAATTTCCGCGAACTTGCCACGGAACATCTTGATAACCGTCCAGACGATGAACCCGGCGCCAATGCCGTTGGTGATGTTGAAGGTCAGCGGCATCATCATCATGGTGGCCAGCACCGGCAAGCCGACCTCGATGTCGCTGAAGTCCACCCCCTTGGAGCGCACCGTGCGGCCGTCTGACAACACATCCTCGCGTTCTGACAGCACGCTGGTCATCATCCAGCCAACGACGATCAAGGCCGCGGCGGTGGCGGAAGTCGGCACGATTTCAACCAGTGGAGAGAATGGCATGGCGAGCAAAAAGAGCACACCAACCGTCACTGCTACCAGCCCGGTCCGGCCACCGTTGGCCACGCCGGAGGCTGACTCGATGTAGGTCGTTGCCGACGAGGAGCTGGCCGCGCCACCGGCCACCGCGCCGAGCGAATCCACCAGCAACGCCTTCTGGGCGTCCGGCAGCTCGCCCTTCTCGTTGAGATATCCGGCCTGGCTGCCAACACCGACCAGCGTCCCCATCGTGTCGAAGAAGTCAGCCAGCATAATCGCCAGAATCGTCAGGATGGCCACACTAAGGCCGAGTTCGGCGAAGAACCCGAACGAAATATCACCAATCACCGAGAAATCTGGCGTGGCCAGGATCGAATCCGGGATTTGCGCCTGCCCGGGCACGAACTGTCCGGTGTCCCCGATCTGCTCAACGATAATCGCAAAAATCGTCGTGGCGACGATACCAATGAGAATCGCGGCCCTTTGCTTCATCGCCAGCAGGCCGATGGTCAGAAACAGACCGAACGCCGTGACCAGCACCGGCGCGCCGCGCAGGTCGGTCAGCCCGACGATGGTTCCCTCCCCGGTACTGATGATCCCGCCGTTGACCAGTCCGATGAAGAGAATAAAGAGCCCGATGCCGACCGAGATGCCCTTCTTAAGCTCCAGCGGCACCGCGTCCATCACATACTTGCGCACCCCAGCCAGCACCAGAATCGTGATCAGAACACCCTCGGCCACGATCACACCCATGGCCTGCGGGTAGGTCAGGCCCTCTTGCCCCACCAGGGTAAAGGCCACAATCGCGTTCAGTCCGAGTCCAGGCGCGATGGCGTAGGCGCGGTTGGTGACGATTCCCATGATGATTGTCATGATGCCGGCCACCAGACAGGTCGCGGTCGTCGTGGCCGAGATCGCCAACCCCGGATCGTTTGGACCCGGTGTCGAGAGAATGAGCGGATTGACAAAGATGATGTAGGACATGACGACGAACGTCGTCAGGCCGGCCAGAATCTCCGTTCTGGCTGAGGTGCCCATCTCCTTGAGCTTGAATTGCCTTTCGAGGAAACCACCCGTCCCGCCGGAATTCGTGGCACGCGCCTCACGCTGGCTCACCAGTCACCCCCACCTTCTCAACACACTGCCACGGGAGTCCGTGGCGTCCCCACCATGACGCTAGATTAATGGAAAACAGGCAGTCTGTCGAGCGGCGATTAACGATAGAGCAAGGCGCGTTCGAACGCGGGAGTTTCGGCCAGCCCCAGAGACTCGCGAGCCTCGGCAACGACGTAGAGCGAACCGGTCACGCACACCACGCCCCCGGGGCTGGATAGCGACCTTGCCAGCGCCAGGGCTTCATCGATATCAGCGGTTGGGTGAGCGGCCAGACTTGCGTCGCGCGCCAGCTCAACGAGCGCTTCCGCGTCTACCGCGCGGGGATTATGCGAGGCGGTTGCGATCAGCGTTCCATCCAGCCGGGCGATCTCACGCAGCATGCCGGCCAGATCCTTGTCACGCGCCGCGCCGAAGATGACCGACAACGTGCGATCTCGCGCAATGCCTTCCAGTGTCTCCATCAACCGAGCGATCGAATCGACATTGTGCGCCCCGTCGACGTAGATATCAGGCTCACGGGCGGCCAGCTCAAAGCGCCCCGGCCAGCTCACCGAGCTCAAGGCGCCGCGTACCAGCGCCTCATCCCTCATGAGTTCCGGATGCAGCAACCAGAAGACCATGAGCGCCAACCCAGCGTTCTCCACCTGATGCCTGCCGGCCAGAGATAGCTGCACCTCACGCCAATCACCCCACGGTCCAGACAGATGAGCGCCGTCCGATTCACCTTCAGTGTTCCAATCACGACCCGCAACTGAAAATGGCGAGCCGCGTTCGGCGGCGATCTCTAGCAATGCAGCGAGCACTTCAGCGCCCTGCAGACTGACAACTACGGGCACCCCCGGCTTAATGATGCCGCCTTTCTCGTAGGCGATCTCGGACAGAGTCCCACCGAGAATGGCTGTGTGATCCAGCGAGATGCTGCTGACGGCTGCGACGTCCGGCGTGACTACATTGGTCGCGTCGAGCCGGCCGCCCAGACCAACCTCTACCACCGCCAGGTCAACGTCACTCTTCGCAAAGGCCAGCAACGCCATGGCAGTAACGATCTCAAAAGCAGTTGGCTCCCCGAGCTCGGGACGTTCAGCCAGCAGACGCTCGTTCGCTACCGCGACTTCCCCTGCAACACGGGCGAAATCAGCTTCTGAGATTGGAGCGTCGTCCAGCATGATCCGCTCGCGGAAGCTATGCAGGTGCGGCGTCGCATACAGTCCGGTCTTCTGACCGCCAGCCCGGGCGATGGCGGCGATCATCGCGCAGGTCGAGCCCTTGCCTTTTGTTCCGGCGACGTGGGCGATCCGGAACTGTCGATCGGGGCGGCCGAGCCGTTCCAACAACCCCGCCGTGCGCTTCAATCCAAGCGCGGCCACCTCGTCGCCACTGAACGGATTGGCGACGAACCCCCGCTCGTAGCCGTCGCGGTCGATAATGTATTCAATCGCCTGTTGATAGTTCATGCTGTTCTCGCGCTCCCAGCCGGTCACGTTTCATTCATGCTGAAGATACTACCGAGCAGCCCGTTCCGTGGCAATCTGAGACAATTCAGACGGATCGCGTCTCCAGAGTGTGCCGGTTGGCGCGAGCACCGCTAACGACCGAATCTTTCCATGTGGAGTAGTTTATGGACGACGTTCTGCACATTGCCTCACGCAACCGCGCGCAGATTATTCTCGGCCTCTGCGCATTGGGCGTGATTATCGGCTCACTCGGGCCCTGGGCGCACATTGTGCTGGAGACGATCAGCGGGGTAGCAGGAGACGGTCAGCTGACGCTCTTTCTGGGGGTATTTACCGGCGCTTTCACCCTGCTCGAGGTATTTCGCCACACCGGTTCTCGCGCCCGCTACATCAGCCTGACCGTTGCCTTCTTCCTGGCCGGCCTGATTGGCTTGAATGTCTGGCTCAGCGTTGGCTCGACAATAGCCCAAGGCGGCCTCAACGCAAGCGTCGGCTGGGGTCTCCAGCTCATGACTGTCGCGGCGTTCATTGGCGGCACTGTCGCCTATCTCCAGGTGAAAGCAATCAGCCGGGAGAAACGACGCCAGCGGCGGCTGCGCCGTGAGGAAGAAGAGGCCATCCCCGAGATTGAGCGCGCGAAGCAGTTATAGTGAACTCGGCTTCTGCTCCGTAACCGCTATAACCAAAGGACACCACCTTGGCCCTTCCGCTCTCATTTCTCGATCTAACACAAATCGAATCAGGATCAACCTCATCCGTTGCCCTGCGTAACGCAACCGGATTGGCCCAGGCCGCGGAACGTCTGGGATACACCCGTTACTGGTTTGCCGAACACCACAACAGCATCGGGCTGGCCAGCGGGTCGCCGGAGATTATGGTGGCGCACGTGGCCAATCACACCGGGACGATCCGGGTCGGAACGGGCGGGGTGATGCTGCCAAACCATGCGCCGCTAAAGATCGCCGAGGTGTTCCGGGTGCTGGAAGCCCTGCACCCCGGCCGGATTGATCTCGGTCTCGGCCGCGCTCCGGGAACCGACACGCTCACGGCCTTCGCGCTCCGGCGCTCCGAGGAGGCCATGACCAGCGACCTCTACCCGGCGCTGCTGGCCGAGCTCCTGGCGCTGGACAAGCGCACATTTCCGGCCGGACACCCATTTGCGCCAATCAACGTCACGCCGGCTGACGTCGAGCTGCCGCCGATCTGGCTCCTGGGTTCAAGCGAATTCAGCGGTCAATTCTCGGCCAACGCCGGCCTGGGCTTCTCCTTCGCGGCCCACATCAATCGTCCACTGGCTATCCCGGTTATGCGCAGCTATCGCGAGCAGTTCGAGCCTTCAACCCACCGCGAGACCCCACACTCCATCCTGGCGGTTAGCGTCATCGTTGGCGACACTCCCGAGCAGGTCGAAGAACTCCGCCACATCGTCAACATCGGCTACTCGAAGCTCATCGCTGGCGAGCCTTACCAGATGCCGACCCACACCCAGGCCCGCGAGACAACCCTCTCGCCAATCGCTTTAGAGAGGTTGAAGCAGCGCCCGTCCAGCGCTATCTACGGCGACGCGAAAGCGGTGACAGACCAGGTTCGGGAGTTCGCAGCGGACTGTCAGGCCGACGAAGTCATGATCACCACCTCACTCCCGAACCAGGAGGACCGTTTGCGGGTGGTGACCCAGATTGCGGAGGAGTGGGGGCTGGAGTCCGGCAAGTAGAACCTGATTCGGCGTTCATGCCAGTTCAAGATTCCCTCGTGAAATAGCGATATCAACCATCTATATGGTAACGTCACAACTTCATTATCCCGCGCCGCGTACGGGGGCGTGGCGCGATTGGTGGCGTGGTGGGAAGGGTCAGCGGCGTGCTGTTTGGAGCCGACACGAACCTGGATCTGGCGCAGGTTCTTTTTGATCTCGGCGGGGTCCAGTTTGGGTCGTTTGACCTGGCGGGGGCGGCCGGCACATCCCCGTTGTATATCAACCCAAGGGTGCTGATTAGCGAGCCGGCCATGCTGCGCCGCATCGCGCGGCTTATCCACGCCGAAATCCGGGCAGACCGCAGCCGCAAACGGCCGCGGATCGCGACCTTCGCCGCGGTGGCCGGGGTGCCAATGGGTGGGCTACACGTCGCAACCGCCTACGCGCTGGAGAGCGACACCCCGCTCATCTATCTACGTCCCTCGACCGGGTTACTAGACGACGATGATCTGCAGGTCGAAGGCCGTATTGTGCCTGGACAATCAGCGCTCATTGTGGATGACCTGATGACCGGCGGCACGTCGATTCTCACCACCGCAAAGCAGCTTGAGCGGGTCGAGATGCGGGTGCGCAACGCAATTGTGCTGATTGACCGCGAGCAGGGCGCCATTGAGCGCCTGCATGAGCACGGGCTACATGTCACACCAATTCTGCGCTTGAAGACCATGCTGAACTATTACCAGGCCAACCGCATGATCGATGAGGCGACCTTTCACCGCTGCCTGACATACCTGGCGGATAAGGACAGCGAGCGCAGCAACAACCACAACAGCGACGAATTGCCTCCACAGCAATAGGCTGGCAGCTACCGCTATACTCCAGACGTGCAAGAGAATCCGTAAGCGGGAACGACCGAGGATCATGACTGAGACTTCTCGCAGAACGTCGAAGCAACCCGATGACATCGGACCAGCCGGGCGTCAACGCCGCGCCGACAACGCAGCCCGTCCATACGTGAGTAGTCAGCCCGACCGTGAGGTGCGCGAGCTGCGCGCCCTGCTCCAGATTACCAAAGCGGCCTCAGCCTCGCTTGATCTCGAAACCGTGCTGGAACAAGCCTGCCGGCACTCCGCCCAGGGCTCTGACTGCTCAGGGGCGTTCATTCTCAACTACGACCGGGATAACGGCACGCTTCACTATATTTCTCTCTGGGCTCCCGGCCTGCCCAGGATCGCCCGCGAGCGTATTCTCAGTGCCCAGCTGCATATCGAGCGTGACACTGCCATTGCCGTGCAAGCCGTCAAGAACGAAGAGCCGGTCGTGGTGGCCGACTCACAAAATGAACCCATGCTCCACCAGCTCTGGCACGCCACTATCGGCCGGGGCTCGCTGGTCGCAACGCCGCTGCACGATAGTGACGGTGTGACTGGCGCCCTGGTGCTCTTTGAGCAATTTCCCGAAGAATCCATTCCAGGCGCCGACCCGCCCCGTGTATTCACCCGCAACGATGTGCCGTTCGTAACGGCTGTGGCCGACCAGGTTAGCCGGGCCATCAACAATGCGCGGCGCTACTCCGAAACCGAGCGAGCCCGCACCCAGCGCCTGGCTGAGATCGACGCCCTTATTGAGACGATCTCTGATGGCATTATTTTGCTAGACACCAGCCAGCGGGTCGTGCGCGCCAACCGTGCCGTCGAGCGCATGTTTGGCGGCGACATTCCGTTACGCTCGCACACAACCGACGTCGCCGCAACCTTTCAATTTGCGACGAATGACGGGCAAGCTTTTCCGGCGGACAGGCTTCCTGGTATCCAGACCCTCGCCGGCGAGCCGGTACGCGAAGCTGAGCTCTCAATCCACCGGCCAGATGGCAACCGTGCATTTCTCTCAGTCACCGCCAGCCCGATCGTGGATAGCGATGGGCGTCTTGAAGGCGCGTTGCTGCTCTTTCGTGACATCACCACCCAGGTCAACCGCGAGCGGCAGGCGGCAGCATTCCAGACGATCTCTCAGCATCTCGCCAGCTCGGAGCTGGATATCGACACGGTTGTCGACACCGTTGTCGAGCGGATTTCAGAGAGCATCGATCCAACGTTCATCTCGCTTATGCTCTTCGACCCCGACCAGCGCGTGTTGCGCCATGCCGCCGCGCGCAACCTGCCCGATTCATGGGGCAACATCGAGCCGCTCGACCTTGAAGGCTCGTCGCTCGCCGCGCTGGCCGCCCGGCTGCGGCTGACCGTGGCCGTGCCTGATTTCGACGAGTTACCTGAGGGCATGCGGCCATCACTCGACGGCCATGATGACCCTACCGGGAGCGCGATCATTGTGCCGCTCATCGCCCGCAACGAACTGCTTGGAACGCTCGGTTACGGCCGGCCCGGCTCCCATACGTTTAGTGACTCAGAGATTTCGTTTCTCGAGATGATTGCCGCCCAATGCGCCCTGACCGTCCATAATGCCAAGCTCTATCAGCAGCGTAGCGAGCAACAGGCGTTTCTGGCCGAGGTGGTTGACCGGCTGCCGGCCAGCTTGATCGTGTTCGAGCGCTTTCCGCGCAAGGGTCCGGCCACCGACTATCGCATCACCATGACCAACGCCTCCGCCAGTGAATTTCTGATCCGCATTATCGGCGCGGAGCAGGACACGTCGATTGGCGCATCAGTCCGTCGCACCAACCGCGGCCATGCCGCCCGAGAGTTGATCGAGTTGCTGGATGCCGCCTCCCAGGATGGTGCAATCCGGCGCTTTGACGAGCTGCCTGCCGACGACGGGAAGTCGAGCCGGCGCTACTGGAGCGGCACCATTGTCCCGTTGCAGAGTCGTGCCGTAACCGGCGAGCTGCTGCTGTTGGCCACCGACGTCACCGAACAGGTCAACACCCGGCGCCGCATCGAGAATCTGGTCCAGGTGGCCGCCACCCACGCCGCCGAGCTTGAGGCGACTGTCGGCGCCATTGCCGACGCGGTGCTGGTTTGCGATCCGGACGGCAAAATCACCCTGGCCAACCATGTCGCCCTGGCTTCCTATGGCGTCGATTCGCTGGCGGAGCTAGAAGACATCCGCACTATCACCGAGCGTGGCCTCTGGCGCGACACCGGCGCCCAGCGTATCCCCTCCAATGAGAACCCTCTCAACCGCGCTTTGCGAGGCGAGACTTTGCAAGACGACTATACCCAGTTCGACCACCAGCTGGGACGCGATGTGTATCGACGGGTCAGCGCCGCGCCGGTCAAAGACGCTGAAGATACGATCATCGGCGCAGTGGCGCTCTCAACCGACATCACAAGCCTGGTCGAGCTTGACCAGCTCAAGGATGAGTTCTTCACTGTCGTAACCCACGAGCTGCGCACCCCACTCACCACGATCAAGGGCTATGGCCAGATGCTGGTGCGCCAGATTGAGGCGGCCGGAGCAACTCCACCGCGGGCGTTGATCGCCTTGCGCGAGCAGAGCGACCGTATGGAGCGGCTGATTAACCAGCTCCTGGATGTGGCCAGGATTGACACCGACCAGCTTGTTCTCCGGCCGGCTGAGATGGACATCGTGCCGCTCGTCGAGCAGATCGCCGCTGATATCGGCCGCGAGACCGACCTGCACCAGATCAGCGTCGAGCACGACGAGGCGTCATTCGTTGGGGTCTGGGATCGCGACCGCGTCACCCAGGTCTTCACCAATTTGCTCACCAACGCCGTCAACTACAGTCCGGACGGCGGATCGGTAGAAATCACCATGCGCCGCCAAAATCACTGTGTTGCCATCTCGGTTTCCGACCAGGGCATCGGCATCCCACCCGACCAGATTTCCCATCTCTTTAACCGCTACAGCCGCCTCCACACCCAACCGCAACATATGACCAACGGCCTCGGCGTCGGCCTCTACATCACCAAACGCATCGTCGACGCCCATGGTGGTGAGATAGATGTTTCGAGTGAGCCAGGCAAGGGGACGACGTTTACGGTCACGTTGCCGTTTGAGGCGGCAGACAATATCGCTGTTGAGATGTAGGGACGAGCTGTGATTGATAGAGGTGCATCCTCTGCGAAACTACATTCACTAGCGTGGAAAGTGCTACTTCTCGGCGGGAATTCTGGAGCCGGGAAAACAACGTTGGCGCGTCAATTAGGAATCCACTTTAGCGTTCAGTGGAGCCAGGTAGATGATTTCCGGCTGGTGTTGCAACGATTGACAACACCCGAACAACAACAAGATCTCCACTTCTTCGTGAATCAGGATGGTCTGAAAGACGGCATCTGGGAACAACCTGTTGAGAACCTCGTCCAAGGGCTTA
>JACCZH010000103.1 GCA_013696045.1 Chloroflexia bacterium | reverse complement strand
CAGGAGGAACGTGTGTTGCAACTCGTTGTCGATCGCGAAAGCGCCATCCCAATCTACGTCCAGATCGCGCGCCAGATCCGCCAGTCAATTCTCGACGCCGATCTGCCGCCGGGCGAGCGCCTCCCGCCCGAGAGGCGACTGGCCGCGCTGCTGGGCGTCAACCGCACAACCATTGTGAATGCCTATCGCGAGCTTGCCGCCGATGGACTGGTTTCCGGGCAGGTCGGGCGTGGCACCATCGTGACGCACCGGCCCACTCGCTCCGAGCCAACCAATGGCGGACGCGAGCGTCAGCCAAACGGAGGTTCCGAGCCCTCCTGGGTTGCGGAGCTCGAAACCGGCGTCTACCCGTCGCAACGGACCGGCTACGGCACCACCGACCGCTCGCGCGGCACGCCGATGCCCTGGACGCAGCTCTTCACCCCGGCCACCGACGTCATGAACGACCCGCTGCTGCACGACGCGATGACCGTCTCGGCCCGGCCAGATGTCATCCGGTTGGCAACCGGCATCCCCTCGCCCCGGCTCTACCCGATCTCCACCATCCGCGAGCTGCTGGACGAGGCGCTGCACAACGCCGGCCAGACGCTACTGCAGCACACACCAACCGAGGGCTATCCGCCGCTACGCGAGGCGCTGGCCGGCTGGATGGGCAAAAACGCCCGCGACGCCGGCTCGGAGTTTTCGATTAACCCCGACAACGTCGTCGTTGTGGCCGGGTCGCAGCAAGGTCTCTATTTGATCGCGCGCACCCTCATCGAGCCCGGTGATCTTGTCGCGGTAGAGTCTCCAACCTATCTTGGCGCGGCGCAGGTATTCCGGGCCGCCGGAGCGCGGCTGATGCCGATCCCAATCGACCGCGACGGCATGAATGTCGATCTCCTGCAGGAGCTGCTGCCACGCCGCCGGCCAAAGCTGATCTACACCCTGCCGACCTTCCAGAACCCGAGCGGCACGGTCATGTCGATGGGCCGCAGAATGCGGTTGCTGGACCTGGCGGCGCGCTACCAGATCCCGATTATTGAAGACGATCCTTATGGCGCGCTGCGCTATGAGGGCCGTCACCTGCCAACACTGGCCGCCATGGACCGCGCGGCGGGCCGCTCCAACGTTATCTATCTCAGCACCGTCTCGAAGATGCTCTTCCCCGGCTTTCGCATCGGCTGGGTAGCAGCCGCTAAACCGGTGGTGGAGCGTGTAACGCTCATGAAGCAGATTGTCGACCTGGACACCAACGCTCTGGCACAGTGGGCCGTCTGGGCCTTCTTCGACCGCAACCTGCTGGAAGGCCACCTTGCGACCCTGAACAGCGTCTATCCACTGCAACGCGACCACATGCTGGCTGCCCTGCACCGCTATGGCGACGGACTCATCACCGCCGAGCGTCCTGCTGGAGGCATCTATCTGTGGTGTCGTCTCAACGACGGGCTGAGGGTGCGCGACCTGCTGCCGGAAGCGGCCCGCGAAGGTGTCGTCTTCGCGCCGGGCGAATCGTTTCACGTCGATTCGAACTCCGGCCGTGGACGCTCCAATATCCGGCTCAATTTTACCCTGCCCGACGACACCGAGATTGAAGAAGGCATCCGCCGCCTCTGCAACGCCATCCACCGCCTCGCCGCCCAGGTCGATCCCGACCGGAGCCACATGCGCACCGGCAATGCGTTGACGCCGATTGTGTAGATCCATTGACACTAGAACATTTGTTTCGTACAGTGACTCCATACCAAGGAGTATTCCGGCATGTCACAGAGCGGCAACAACGACGAGCAACGCGATGAGGAGACTGGCGGGGCGGCGCTTCAACCTCGCCTGTTTGACGAGGTCGTCCGCGGGCGTCACGGACCAACGCTAAGCAGTGTCGGGCCGCTTGGACCACACTCGAGGCTGCCGGTCGCGCGTTACTGGTATCGTCGCCACCTCGAGCAAGCCCAACACCCTGCCAACACGATCTCATCATATCTCTACGACCTCTCGATCTTCGAACATGTAGTTGGTCTCAAGCCAATCGACGAAGTTACCAGC
>JACCZH010000061.1 GCA_013696045.1 Chloroflexia bacterium | reverse complement strand
TTGTCACCCTGGGCAGTTATCCGGGAGGGGACAAGCCGCCGCCCCTACCGAGGTCTGACGGTTCTCGTCCGAAAATGACGGCGCCAGAGAACCACATCGACAGAATGCCCCAACAGTGCGAAAATTGGAACGAGAGGAGATACGGTGATCCACGTCGATACAACCACCAACGGACACACCGCGTCGTCCGATCTTGTGACGCAAGATATGGCCAGCGGCGCGAGCCTGCTTGTTGCCGAAGGCGGGCGTTTTTTGCTGGCCGCCAGGCCCCCTGTCTTCGTCGACGAACGAACCATCCTGGCGCTCACCGGCATCGGTGGTTGGCTTGAGCCCGGCGAAACCTTCGCCACCGCCGTCGAACGCGAGGCGCTGGAGGAAACCGGCAGCACCGTCCGGCTGCTTGATCTACACCAGACACTCGTCGTCCGCTCCCCTGAACGGCGCGAACTGGTCTGTCTTGTTGGCGAGACCGGACCGGCCGCGCTCGTTTTCCGCCGGCACGGCACACCGGCCTTCGAGCCATGGTCAAACGAATATGAATCTATCGTTGCTGTCGCCGTGTATGCCGGACTCCTGACATCGCGTCCAACGGTCGTTGCCCGCGACGAGCATCCCTTCTTCGTCTGGCTCTATCCGGAACAAATGATCGCGCTCGCCGACGCCGACGCACCGCTCGGGTATCTGCTCGCTGATGGAGCTGAGATCATCGGCGCGCCTGATCCAGATATCAATCTCGACCGCGCGCTTGTGCGTCTCACCGACAGTATCCAGTCGCTCATCAGCGCACTGGGGCCGGGCGCCTACTCTTTTCTCGGCGAGATTGCTCGCCTTACCCAACCTGCGAGGGCTGAATGACTGACCAAGGACGCGACCTCGACCTGACCGGCATCGCCGAACGCCTGCGCGCACTGAACCCAGGCATCACCAATATAAAAGTGGAACCTCCGCAAACCGCGAACGCTCTGGTGCGGATTATCGTTGAGACCACGCGCGCCGAGCTTGACACAATTGGTGGGCGGCTGCAGCTCAAAGATCCGGAGCTTGAGGGTGGCCAGCTCGAAACCACTATCAAATTTCTCGACCAGAAGCCTGGCGAGCGCATGAAGGTCCAGATGCGCCGCCGTACACCTCCCGAAGCGTGACCATCTTCGCCTTCGAAGCGCAGGAATCCTGGCTGCAAACTGTTGCCGGAAAAGTGTGTAGCGCCGTTGAGGTCGAAGAAGCCACTCTCCACCTCCACTTTGGCGCGACCCAACCGGACGAGAACGCCATGCTCACCGCCGAGCGCACGGTTTCGATGCACGGTGTCTGGCGGATTGAGAGGGCTGAGGAGCTCGTGGCCGGCTCCGGCGACCTGGAGACCAACGGCGCCGCGTCCCGGCTCGCATTCATAACCGGCGCGACGCTGGAGCGCTTTGAGGTCAGCCAACCCGGCTTTGATCTTGACCTCTTTTTCAGTGGACAGGTCGTCGTGCGCTCATTCCCCTGTAATGCACGCGAGTACGCTGAAGACGACATCGAGGATGACACCGACATCACTGTCTCCTGGTGGATCGATGGCGTCGGGGTTCCAGACGATTGGGAAGAACACTATGACCCGCCAGGCGTTTGAGGCCCAGACCCGGCTTGTCCAGCGTCTGACGGGCCGGACCTGCTCACAAGTGGCGATTGGCGATAATGACGAGCTGGTCATTGATTTTGGTGAACTGGAGCAAACCGGCCCCGGCGAGTTCGACGGCGAGGCCTGGCTGATCGTTGAGTGCCCATGGCGGCTTGAAACCGATACTGATGTGCTCTGCGGCTGGGAGAATGAAGAAGACGAGATTCCCGAGAAAACCAGTGTCCTGATCGGCCATCAGGCCGGGGAAGCAACCGTCCGTCGCCCGGGGTTTGACCTCACCCTGCGCTTCGCCAACGGCTACCGCCTGCGAGTCTTCCCGGATTGCGTCAGTTATTACGCAGACGACACAGCGTCACTGTCGATTCCCTGGTATGTGGGCGGGAAGGTGATTACAGAGGCTGAAAAAGGATGAAGGTCGAAATTTCGTACGGGCGCAATACATCGCGCCCATACGCAGAGCTCGTATCTATGATTTCGCCAAATCCTCAAACACCGTCTCGGCAATCGCAACCGTAGCCTCAATGTCATCGTCTGTGTGGGCCAGCGAAACGAAAGCGGCCTCAAACTGCGAAGGCGCGAGGTAGACGCCACGGTCAAGCATCATCCCGAAATAACGGCCAAACAACCCGGTGTCGGAGTGTTTGGCGCCGGCGTAATCATGCACCGCTGAGCCAGAGAAGAAGAGCGTCATCATCGAGCCAACCCGGTTGGCAGTGGCTGTTATCCCAGCCGCTTGCGCCGCGGCCAGCAGACCGTTGCCCAGCTTGGCAGATCGGCGCTCCAGAGTGTCGTAGACATCAGCGTCATCCAGTAGATTGAGCGTCGCCAGCCCGGCTGCCATCGCCAGCGGGTTCCCGGAGAGCGTGCCAGCCTGATAGACCGGGCCAACCGGCGCGATCAGGTTCATATACTCCGCCTTACCGCCGTACGCCCCAACCGGCAGGCCACCGCCGATGATCTTGCCGAGCACCGTCAGGTCCGGCGTCACGCCGAAGCGCTCCTGGGCGCCACCGCGCGCCACCCGGAATCCAGTAATTACCTCATCAAAGATCAGCAGCGCGCCGTGCCGCTGGGTAACGTCTCGAAGGTGCTGGAGATACCCCGCTTCCGGCTCTATTACGCCCATGTTGCCGGCTACAGGCTCGACAATAATCGCGGCAATGGCGTCGCCATGCACCGAGAACGCCTCATCTATCGCGGACGCGCTGTTATACGGAACCGACAGCGTTGTCTCCGCCACCGCTTTCGGCACGCCTGGGCTGTCCGGCTGACCGAGCGTCAGCACACCCGAGCCGGCCGACACCAGCATGCTGTCGGCGTGACCGTGGTAGCAGCCGTCGAACTTCACAATCAACTCACGGCCGGTGGCGGCCCGCGCCAGCCGCACCGCGCTCATGGCCGCCTCGGTCCCGGAAGACACAAAGCGCACCAGCTCAATGGCCGGCATCCGCTCGATAACCGTTTCGGCCAGCTGGCTCTCGATTTCAGTCGGCGCGCCGTAGGATGTTCCCTTACGGGCAGCCTCTTCGATTGCCTGAACGACAGCCGGATGAGCGTGCCCGGCAATGAGTGGGCCCCAGGAGCAGACATAGTCGATGTAGTTGTTCTCGTCCACATCCAGAATATGCGAGGCTCGCGCGCTCTGAATGAAACGCGGCGTCCCGCCAACCGACTTGAACCCGCGCACTGGGCTGTTCACGCCACCTGGCAGCACTTCCTGCGCTCTCTGAAACAACTCCCGCGACCGCGCAACCGGCTTGGAGGTCTGGACCGTGGACTGCTGCTGGCTCACGTAACACGCTCTTTCGTTTTATTAAGAACTGTCATCCCGACCGGGATGACAGTTGGCAGACGTACTGGAGCGAACATGGCATTCCACTAATCCGCCGCCCGGTGGCCGCTCTCATCAGGTTCGGCCGGCAGGAAATCACCAGCCAGAGGGAACTCGTCGCTCAGCCCAAACAGCCTGCGCAGGCTGGCGGCATTAGCGGTTCCAAGGTCTGGGTCGCGCACTTCCCGGAGAGGTTGATGCAGGATCTTGTTCACGATGCTCTTGGTCAGGATAGCGACCAGATCGCGCTCTCGTTCAGTCAGGTCAGGCATCCTCCTCAGTGACCGCTCAAGCTCCTTTAGCCGCACGGCCTCTGCCTGCTCGCGCAATGCCCGGATGGTCCCGCCGGCGACATGGCCCGCGTGCCACGCCAGAAACTCGGCGATCTGGGCATCCACCAGCTTGCCGACGTCCAGGGCCGCCTCCCTGCGGGTTTCATCGTTGACCGCGATACGAGAGTGCAGATCGTCGAGGTCATGCAGCGAGAGCCCGGCTAGATCACCGGCTCCGGGAGCAATATCCCTCGGCATTGCAATATCGATCGCAAAAAGGGTTCGTCCGCGACGCCGGCCGAGTGCCGTCTCCAGCATCTCGCAGCTAACCACTGTGTGAGGCGCGCCGGTGCAGGAAATAACAATATCCACCACGCTCAGGCACTGCACCAGCCGCTCAAAACGCACGGCCTGGACGCCCAGCATGCCCGCCAATTCGGTTGAACGCTCGTAACCCCGGTTGGCGATCACAATCTGACCCGCGCCGTGCGAGCGCAAGTTGCGGGCCACCAACGCGCCAGTGTCGCCCGCGCCAATCACCAGTATGCTCTTGCCGGTTAGCCCGCCCAGCCGCTCGCGGGCAAACTCGACCGCCGCGTGCGAAACCGAGACCGCTCCACGAGAGATGGCGGTGTTGCTGCGCGCTTCCTTGCCAACATTCAACGCGGCGCGAAAGAGCGCGTCCAGCACAGCGCCCATCGTGCCGGCCTCGCGAGCCGTCCTCCAGGCGTAGCGCACCTGGCCCAGAATCTGTGGCTCACCCAGAATCATCGAATCCAGGCCACAAGCCACCCGCATCAGATGCTCGGCGGCATCCTGGCCCTCGCGCAGGTAGAGCGCGTCTTCGAGACTTCCGGGCTCAGCCTGGCTTATCTCGTAAAAGAACGCAGTTAACGCGCTCGCCGCGATGTCGGGATGAGCGGCGTAGAACTCAGTGCGGTTGCAAGTGGAAACGACGGCAACCTCGCCCACCACCGGGCTGAGTCGTTGGAGAACCGCGGGAGTTTGGCCGGCGGAAATCGCAAGCTGCTCGCGAATCGCAACCGGCGCGGTGTCGTGATTCACGCCAAGTAACAAGACCGTCACCAGCGTTAACTACCTTTCGGAGGACGTGCGTGCGACGCATTCGCGCCTAAATCTGTGCAAACCTGTGCACGTAAAAAGTGTAGCAAGAATGAGTCTCAGGTGTCTAGATGGCAACCACGATTGGAAGTGCAAACGCTCCTCCCTACGACGGCTCCCCGTTGCCCCAGGCGCCCCAGTGCACGACGTCCTCAACCGGGCGGCGCGGGCGTTGCAGGTTGGGCGACGGCACGTCCTGAGCGCGGTAGCCCAATGCAATTCCGCCAACTGGGTCGTACGGCTCGGGGATACCGAACTCCGCCTTGAGTTCCGTGGCGTCGGCCATGCTAAAGAACAGCGCGCCCAGCCCATTATCGACCACACCCAGCAGAATCAAAAGCGCCGCCATGCCCGTGTCAATGTGCCAGTAGGGCACCCGCCAGCGATCTTCGTAGTTCGGTGGAAACCCCTTGTCCGGCTCGGCATAACGGTCCAGATAGGCTTGTTTGTGTGCCAGCGGCACGATCACGACCGGCGCTGTCTGCACGCTTTCGTTGACATCGCCCTTGGTTGCTTTCCAAAAGCGGCCCAGGTCGTCCGCCTCATCCAGCACCAGGAAGCCCCATCCCTGGCTGAAACCGGCCGATGGCGCGTGGAGCGCATGTTGCAACAGTTCGTGAATGATCTCTCTTGGAACCGGCTTATCCTGCTGGAAGCGACGCACCATCCGGCGTCGACGGACAACCTCTTCAAATTCCACCCGAATCTCCTCTCGGCTGCCAGCGGCCACGGTGCAGCACTTCGTCAAGCTTGCGCCGGCCCCGCTTGAGCGACCCTGACTTGCGGTCTTTCTGAGCGGGGTGACCGATGGCGATCGCGCCAATCGGCTCGTACTCCTCCGGCACGCCAAAACCCTCGCGAAACTTTGGCACGTCAAAGAGCCCGAAGAAGAGCGCCCCAAGATCGTGATCCACGATTGTTAGCAACATGTTCTGCGCAGCGAAAGCGGTGTCGATATGCCAGTATGGAACCGGCCAGCGACTCTCCGCCTTGTCAGTCCAGCCCTTATCAGACTCGGCATAGCGGTCGAGGTAGGCCTGCTTGTGAGAGAGCGGCACAATGATGACCGGCGCGTTGAAGAGCTGTGGCCAGGGTGAGTCGGTCTCGCGGTCCGGCCAGTTCACGTCCCAGAAACGCTGCACGTCCTCCGGCTGGTCTAGCAGCATGAACGCCCAGCCCTGGCTGAAACCGGCCGACGGCGCCCGGATCGCGTTCTCCAGAATCAGCTCGACTGTCTGGGAGTCCACCGGCCGATCTTCGAAACTGCGCACCATCCGGCGCTTGCGCACCACATCCTGAAACTCCACCAGACTGCCCTTCTGCCCCTTGGTCATTCACGCACGCATCCGGTAGGGGAGGTGGCTTGTCCCCTCCTGAACACTACCGAACGCGGGAGGGAACAAGCCACCTCCCCTACCGGGAATCAAATTCCCCAGAACATCTTAGACCCGAGAGACGTTTAGTGAAAGTGACTATGCCCGCCGGCAACCGTCATGTAGAGCACTACCGTCAAGACAGCCAGAGCGGTGATGACGATCAGAACGACGGTCGGAACCTCTTCGTCCTCATACACCTCACCGTCGTTCCCCGGCTCGCGATGCTCTTGCTCTGGCATAAAAGGGCTTCCAAGTTTCTATGGTGGCGATTGTCTGCAAGGTTTCCACCCTAAGCATACCGGACAACCTACGGAGCGCTCGCGGTCTCATGCAGACTCAGAACATAGTTGACGAGGTGCCACGTCTCCTCATCGGTAAGGTCATCGGCAAAGCCCGGCATCATCGTTCCGCCGATGCCCTCCAGAATCCAGTGATGCAGTTGGGTCTCGGAATGATCCAGCACATGTGCCGCGGTGAGGTCGGCGTTCGGTGCGTCGAATCCCGTCAGCCGCGGACCCTCGCCGGTCCCCTCAGACCCATGACAATCGGTGCAGTTTGCCAGAAATAGCTGTTGGCCGGTTGCCACGGAATCGTCCGTCGTCTGGATCGGATTCTCCTCCACGGGAGTCTCGCGCGTGAACCC
>JACCZH010000091.1 GCA_013696045.1 Chloroflexia bacterium | reverse complement strand
AGCGTTTCATCAGCTTCGCCCTGGATGATGCCCTGGTCCGTTAACATCGCTCCGGAATGAATATTCACACGAATAAAATCAGCCTCAGAGGCAACGGCGATTCCGAGCGCCGACAGCGCGTCGTTTCTCAGGACGTTGACCCCGATACGACAACTCACCTGCTCGCGAACCTTGGAGCAAATGCGAGCCATGGCCGCAACGGTGTGTGGATCCACCCTCCCCGGACGAAACGGAACATCGAAAAAGTTTTCGACAATGATGCCGTCCACACCGCCCGCCTGCAGCGCGTCCGCGTCACGCAGTGCCAAATCTATACACTCACGAACAGAGAACTCAGACTGTGGACTACCCGGCAGCGCCGGCAGGTGAATCATCCCGACAAAGTCGGTCACGACGAGACGAGACCAAGCATAAAGGAGAAAATGGCCGCGAAGAACGACACCGCCGCAAAGGTGACGTATGCGCCACGATCGCGTCTTGCACGCTTGGGTTTGAGAATGAACTTGGTCACCAGTAGCGAGATCGACATCAGCAATGCCGCACCCGCGAGACCAAAATAGATGATCATCTGGTTACCTCCCGCCGGTGAACCGGTCCGGCTCAGTCTAAGTATACGAGGCAGCCTGCATTTCTCGCCGTTGCCAAAGACCCCAAATGTCGTACTATCGCCTTCGTCAGCCTATCGGATGCAAGAGGATGAACGACGATGGACCGCAACGACCAGCCACGCTTTACAGCAGCGGAACTTGAAGAGGCAACCGGTGTCTCTGCGCGCAACATCCGCTATTACATCCAGGAGGGTCTTGTTTTCCCTTCGGCTGGAAGAGGAAAGTCGGCCTACTACACGCCGGCTCATGTTGAGCAATTGACACTGGTGCGTGACCTGCGTGCCCGCGGTCTCTCCCATGAGGAGATCCGCGAGGCGCTTACCCCACCCCCCGGGGCCATGGAAGATGACCGTGAGCAGTGGCGCCGTATCCGGCTGCGTGACGATCTGGAGATCCACGTTCGATCCGACGCGCCGGAGGCCGTTCAGGAGCTCACGCGCCGGTTTCGTGAGCAGTTCAGGATCTGGCTTGGATCTGACGCGGACGACACGTTCTAGCATGAAGACTTGCTCGCCTAGTCATCTCGACCGCAACCGAGGGCGTACAATTTATCCCATAACGTGTCGTTGTCATAGCCTGGGATAGAGGATCCTATGACCGTGTCCATCACCGAACATCAAGTCGCGCTCAACCCTGTCGTGCAAACCTTCCGCGCGCATGGCGTCTATGCCTACGGCACCGTGGATGACGAGAATCGCTGGTGCGTGGCCGCCGATCTTGAGACGGGCCATATCGACGTGCGCATTGGCCTGGATGGCTTCGAGCTTGACGTCTGGGCGACCTCGCCCGGCATGTTCGTCGAAGAGGACAATCCACGCCGTCGCCAGGCTATGGAACGCCTCGTGCGGGTCTCGATCCCTGGCATACAACGCGGCTATCTTGACGAGAACCATCTGTTAACCTGGGCCGACGATGAAGCCGGAATTGCGCTTCGAAAGTCGATTGCGTTGCCGTTCTCGGTGGATGCCCGCCTGCCCGAGATCGCCATGGAACAGCTTGACGAACTGAACGAGACGCTGACCGTTCTTGAAAGCCGTTTGATGAGGTAAGGAAACTCCACACGTGTCGACAGCCTGGCAACGAGCCCTGCGAGTAGCAACCCACAAAGAACCCGCCGATCTTCTCCTGCGCGGTGGGAGAGTGGTCAACGTGTTTACCGGCGAGATTGACCACGCAAATGTGGCAATTGTCAACGGCAAGATTGTTGGCGTTGGAGACTACGCTAACGCGCATCAGACGATTGACCTGGATGGCTCATTTCTCGCTCCGTCCTTCATCGACGGCCATATCCACATGGAGAGCTCGCTGTTGTGGGTTACGGAATTTGCCCGGGCCGTCGTGCCTCACGGCACCGGCGCGGTTGTCACCGATCCACACGAGATCGCCAACGTTGCCGGACTGGCGGGGTTTGAAGCCTTTGTGACGGCCAGCGAAGGTCTGCCTGTTGGCATCCACTTCACCGTGCCATCGTGTGTGCCCGCCAGCCCATTTGAGACCGCCGGAGCAGAGATGAGCACCGCGAACATCGCCGACGCCCTCAAGAATCCACAGGTCGTCGGGCTGGGCGAGATGATGAATTTCCCCGGCGTGCTGGCGGGCGATATCGGTATCCGGGCCAAGCTCGACGCTGCCGCGGGCCGCCGGATTGACGGACATGCTCCGGGCGTCACGGGCCGCAATCTGGACGCCTACGCCCTCTCAGGCATGACCAGCGATCACGAATCCACCGGCCTTGAGGAAGGCCGGCAGAAGCTTGAGCGCGGCATGATGCTGATGCTGCGTGAAGGCTCAACCGAGCACAACATGCTGGAGCTCCTTCCCCTTGTCACCGACCAGACCTACCCGCGCTGCTGCTTCGCAAGCGACGACCGCGACTGCTCGACGCTACTTTATGAGGGCCATCTGGACGCGACGCTGCGCAAGGCTGTGGCCGCCGGGCTGGATCCAGTGCGAGCCGTCCGCATGGCGACCTTCAACGTCGCCGACTACTGGCGATTGGACCGGGTAGGCGCGGTTGCTCCGGGCTATTGGGCCAATCTCGTGGTCCTCGAGGATTTGACGGAGTTTACCGTGCGCCAGGTCTTCTTCCAGGGCGACCTTGCAGCCGAGAACGGCAAGCCGAGTTTCGAGACTAGTGCCGACGTGCCTGTTGTTCTGCGTAATACCGTGAATATGAAAGCCCTCGAACCAGCCCAGTTGAAGCTCACTCCTCAGGTTGCCAGCCAGGCGGTGGGCATCACTGACGGGCAAATCGTGACCCGGCTCCTCGGCGTGGACCCGAAGGTGCAGGGTGATGAAGCCATTGTCGACCTCGAACGCGATCTGCTCAAGCTCGTCTGCGTCGAGCGTCACCATGCGACTGGAAACGTCGGTGTGGGCTACATTCAAGGCTTCGGACTCAAGCGCGGCGCACTGGCATCTTCCATCGCCCATGACGCGCATAACATCGTTGCGGTCGGTGTCAATGACGCGGATATTCAGCTGGCTGTCGAGACCGTTGCGGCCACGCAGGGCGGTCTCGCCGCGGTTGCCGAGGGAGAGTTAATCGCGCAGATGGCCCTTCCCATCGCTGGAATTTTGAGCGATAAATCACTTGAAGAGACTGCCGCACTCTACCACCAGATTGAAGAAACAGCTCGCGGACTGGGTTCTACTCTCAGCTCGCCGTTCGGCTTACTTGCCTTTATGGCACTCTCAGTCATCCCCGAGGCGCGGGTGACCGACCAAGGCTTCGTAACCTTGTGAGTGAGAATCAGCCAGTCTCTCCATCCCGCGAGGGAAACGCGAGTTTCGTCCGTTGGCTCGCCCGGTGGGCCGTCATCACGTCGCTACTCATCATCATTTTCGATGTAGCGATTCTCCGCAACTACCCATTTCCGGTAGGAAGCCAGGGACTGAGAGCGGTGTTCTACTCGGTGTATGGGTCCGGGCTCACCGTCGCGAGTCTCGGTTTCGCGTTCCTCGGATACCGCATCGTCAGCTTGCGCTATGCCAGACACGCGAAAGCCATCTACCTCATTTTCCTGCCGCCGGTTCTTCTGGTAACGTCTCTCGTCTGGCTGCTGCTACTCGCGCGGGCCGGCTAGATACGACCGGGTTGGAACACTCGGGCGGGCATACGATTAGGGAGATCTACGGTTGATCGAGCACACAGGCTCACGACACGCTAACCTGGCTATTTCGATTGATGTTGGCGGCACTTTTACGGATTTCGTGGTGGTGGATCTCGACTCCGGCGAGATTATCGGGCGTCACAAGGTCCTGACCAACCCCCAGCGTCCCGCCCGTGGCGTCCTGCGCGGCTGGAACGACATGTTCAAGAACGGGACCGCAAGCTCGGCGGTAAAGCTGGCGGTCCACTCAACGACACTCGTGACCAACGCAATTATCGAGCGCAAGGGCGCCAGGACCTTCTTGCTGACGACACGTGGTTTTCGAGACATCCTGGAGCTGGCACGTGAGCAGATGTACGACATCTACGACCTGTTCGCGCCGCCGCCCGAACCGCTTATCCCGCGGCCACACCGGCTGGAGATCGACGAGCGCACGACGGCTGATGGCGACATCCTGACCACTCCATGTCCTGAATCCATCACGGCGGCGATCGCAACGCTGCAAGAAAGTGGCGCGGAGTCAGTTGCCATCTCCTTCCTGCACTCCTATCGCAACTCAGCAAACGAACGCGCTGTGGCCGAACACATCACCGCCGCCCTGCCGGACGTGACAATCTCGCTCAGCTCGGATGTCGCTCCCATCGCCGGCGAGTATGAGCGCACGTCAACCGTTGCCGCCGACGCGTACACCAAGCCACTCGTCAGTAAATACGTCCACGAGCTTCAACACGCGCTCGGTGAAGCAGGCATGGAGTGCGATCTGCACCTGGTTCTTTCGTCCGGCGAGATCGCCTCCGCCGCGTCTGCCGCCCGGCGACCGGTGCGGCTGCTTGAATCCGGCCCGGCGTCAGGCGCGACGGCCGCCGCATTCTTCGGCAAGCTGGCCGGCCACGACGACGTGCTCTCGCTCGACATGGGGGGCACAACCGCGAAAGCCTGTGTCATTGAAGGCGGCAAGCCAGAGCTCACTCATCTTCTGGAAGCCGCCAGAGTGCGGCGTTTTATGAAAGGCTCCGGCCTGCCGATCGTTGCGCCCGTCGTCGACTTGATCGAGATAGGCGCGGGAGGTGGCTCGATCGCGCGCAAAGACGAGCTCGGGCTGCTCAAGGTCGGGCCTGATTCCTCCGGAGCCGACCCCGGCCCGGCCTGCTACGGTCTCGGTGGGCGGCTACCAACCGTCTCGGACGCCAACTTGCTGCTCGGCTATCTCAGCGCCGACTATTTTCTGGGCGGCTCAATTCCGCTGCGCCCCGGCAACGCAGAAGCTGCGGTCCGGGAACTCGCGGAAGAACTGGGGTTGACGGTCGAACAAACCGCCTGGGGCATTCACCGGGTGGTTAACGAGAACATGGCCGCCGCTGCGCGCATGCACATCATCGAGCGCAATCGCGACCCGCGCTCGCTGGCAACGATCGCGTTCGGCGGCGCCGGACCGGCTCACGCCTCCGCCGTGGCGCGGCTCCTGGGTTGCAAGACGGTCATTTTCCCGCCCGGCGCAGGTGTCGCCTCTGCTTTAGGCGCCCTGGTTTCGCCCATCGCTTTCACCGCCGGCCGCACCTTGATGACACCGCTGGACAATGCCGACTGGGCAGAGATTGGAGGCATGTATCGCGAGCTCGAAGAGCAAGCGATCCAGGAGCTTACAAGCACCGGCGTCGCCGCCAACGACGTGAGTTTCCGCCGCTGGGCTGAAATGCGGCTGGAAGGGCAGTACCATGAGATCGCCGTTGATCTCCCTGATGCCGAGCTTGGCCCGGACGTCGTGACGGCTATCAAGAACTCCTTTGCGGCGGCCTATGTCCGTCAATACGGCCGGGTACTTGAAGGACTCGGTATAGAGACCCTGCATTGGCGCTTGACTGCCACCGGACCGGATACCGCGGTGCAACTGAAGCGACATACAAGGTCCAACGCGTCGGCCAGCGTCGCGCTCAAGGGTCAACGTCCCGTCTACTTCCCAGGAAGCGGCTATTGCGACGTGCCTGTCTATGACCGCGAGCTCTTCACCGCCGGCATAACATTCAGCGGTCCGGCCATTGTGGAAGAGCGTGAATCGACCGCCGTCATCTGGCCAGGCGACAATGCACTTGTCGACGACTACCTGGCCATTGTCGTGAACATCATGGGAGAAGATCAATGACAGTGAACACCACAGACCGAACCCCGGCTGGAGGACTGTTCGATCCGGTATCGCTGGAGGTTATGTGGAGCCGGCTCATTAACATCGCCGACGAGATGTGGACGACGGTCCTGCGAACGGCGGTCTCGACCATCATTGGCGCGGCACAGGATTTCGGCTGCGAGCTACTCGATGAGCGCGGCAATTCACTGGCCCATTCGTATCGCTCGATGCCGGTCTTCAACCTCATCATGCCCGAGCTCACTCGCAAGCTAATCGAGGCCTATCCAATCGAGACAATGCAGCCTGGAGATGTTTACACGACCAACGATCCCTGGCTCTGCGCCGGTCATCTGGACGACATCGCCGTCATTACGCCGATCTTCCGCGGCAAGAGGGTCGTCGCCTTCGCCAACACCGTGGCGCACACGTCGTCTATCGGCGGAGCGCTGGACGGCGTCGCGGTGCGGGATCTCCACGAAGAGGGGCTCTTCTTCCCGCTCCTGAAACTGTACGATGCCAGCCAAC
>JACCZH010000087.1 GCA_013696045.1 Chloroflexia bacterium | reverse complement strand
GGCAAGCCGGTCGAGAAGATCGTCGGCGCGCAGCCCAAGGCCAAGATCCTGCAGGCCATCGAGCTGCACACCAACTAACAAGCACTGACTTCAATGCCCGGAAGGCGAGCCTTCCGGGCATTTCTGTGCCGGTCCATTGAAAACATGATGATAGGTTCGTAGGGGCGAGGCGCTGCCTCGCCCGCGGCGTGTGAACGCCGGTTGTCCTGGCAGATCAGCGTTGGGGCCATACCCGGGCGACGCAGCGCGTCGCCCCTACGAGACGCTTTTGCGGATCTCGGCCATCCACTTCCCAACCTTCATCCCCAACGACGCCAACCCGGCCATAATCGCCGTCCCCTGCCGCGCGTAGCCGGACTGCCGGGCGGCGATGATCCCGACGTTGGTCTGGTCCATGGAAACCATGTGGCGGTAGCTGTAGCGGTCGCGCCGCAGGTCGAACTCGATCGTTTCAGGGGTCTCCAGCGTCGCCGGTGGCCGGTTGGGATCGTAGACCTCAACGAACGCACGATCGCCGGAATCCTGCCTGATGCGGTAGGGAACAACGGTGTGGCCCTGGGTCACGAGCGCCGAGACGACATCCCGCCGCCAGGGTTTGGGAACACCGATATCGAAGGCCCTGTCGGTCGTGCCATGTTGCAGCAGCTCGCGCCGCAGCACGCGGTAGGACGCCCTTGGCGAGCCGCGCAAGAGCCAGCGCACCCCGCGGGCAAACGCCCGGTCACAGAGCTGCCGCCCGTGATACACCACAATTCGCTCCAGGGCATGCTCGCGGCTCTCGGGTTGCGGTTCAGCGCCCAGACCACGAGCAACAGCCCAACGCGCCATCCCGCTGCATAGCCCACCGCGCGTCGGACCGTCGCGCCGCAGGAAGACGATGCCGGAATACAGACCATTGAACAACGCGTTGGCCAATAGTCCCGGAGGTTGGATGTAGGTTAAAGCAAACAGCCGCCGCTCGGGCAGAATGTCGCCCAGAACCGCTGCCCGGTTCGGCTCAGGGAATGTGTGCTCGACAGGATCAAACGCCGATGTGAGATCCAGTTGAACCGGAACCAAGAACAGCCATTCCTCGCTTCTTCCGGCCGGCAGAATGCGTTGCAGTGAGATCGACAGCGGACGATCAATGTCGATCTCAAACGCGGTCAGCCGCCAGCATAGGTGCCCTACCGGCTCAACTGCCCAGCCATCTTCCGCAACGATACGAAATAGTCCCGACTGCGCACCGTTCGGAAGCTCGAACGCCGCGGCGTTCAGCTCAAACTGGCGTGGGGAAATCTTGAGCGGCTGGCTACGGGCACAATGGATTCGTATCGCGTCTGGTGTGACTGCGGTCATGGGACCTGCCTACCTGTCAACCTCAGACTTTGGTGAATCCAGCAGCGCGAACTCGCGCCGCCAGTCGTCAAGGTCACGGAACTCTCGGTAAACCGACGCAAAGCGAATGTAGGCTACGGCATCCACATCTCGCAGTTTCCCGAGCACCGTCTCGCCAATCCAGGTGCTCGGGACTTCGCTCATGCCGCTGTCCAGCATCTCGGCCTCGGTCTCGCGCACGATACGGTCCACCGTCTCGACCGGGACCGGCCGCTTGGTGAGCGAGATGTGCAACTTGTCGCGCAGCTTGCGCGGGTCGAAGCGCTCCCTGCGTCCGTCACGCTTGACGACGATCAGGTCGCGCTGCTCAACCGTTTCATAGGTCGTAAAACGACGGGAACAGGCAGCGCATTCCCTGCGCCGCCTGATCTGCTCGCCGTCTCGAATGTCGCGTGAGTCCAGCACCCGCGTGTCCTGGCTCCCGCAATAGGGACAACGCACCTGTACAGTCTCGCTCGTCTAGCGCTCGCGCAAGAACCGCAGGATAGCCGGTTCGGCCCACTCGTCGTCCGGCAAAACCGGAGTCCGTGGAGGCGCCGAGCCCTCCATTGGCGCGCGTTGGGTGCGGCGGTCTGTGCCGCCACGCTGGCGGGCGGACTTGCCGCCCTGGAAGCCGGTCGCGATCAGGGTGATCGTCACGTCGCGGCCCAGCGTCTCGTCGATGCTGGTGCCGAAGATGATCTCTGAATCCTCGTCGGCCGCGTTGCGAATGACCTCGGCCGCCTCGTTGATTTCGGTCAGCGTCAGGTCAGTGCCACCGGTGACGTTGTAGAGCACGCCGGTCGCGCCTTCGATACTCATCTCCAGAAGTGGGCTCTCAATGGCGTTGCGGGCAGCGTCCACCGTGCGGCTCTCGCCGGTGCCACGGCCGATGGCCATCAACGCAGAGCCGGCGTCGCGCATGATCGACTTCACGTCGGCGAAGTCGAGGTTAATCATGCCCGGCTTGATAATCAGGTCCGAGATGCCCTGGATACCCTGCCGCAGCACGTCATCAGCGATGCGGAACGCCTCGGTGAAGGGCGTCTTGGGATCCACCAGGTGAATCAGGCGTTGGTTCGGAATCGAGATCAGCGCGTCCACATACTCTTTGAGATTGGCCACGCTCTCGTCGGCCACCCGCCGCCTGCGGGCGCCTTCGAAGTCGAACGGCCGGGTCACGACACCAACGGTCAACGCGCCGGTTTCGCGCGCCATCTTGGCAATAATCGGTGAGGCGCCGCTGCCGGTGCCGCCGCCCATGCCGGCTGTGATAAAGACCATGTCAGCCCCACGGATAATCTCCGTCAATGTGTCGAGACTCTCCTCGGCCGCGCGT